>NZ_JBEXPB010000002.1:0-69600 GCF_040611795.1 Streptomyces sp. NPDC006529
GGCCGGGACGGGTTGATCATCGTCAATCTGTCGGGGCGGGGCGACAAGGACATGGACACGGCGGCCCGCTACTTCGGCCTCTACGACGGCACCGAGGGGCAGAGCAAGTGACGAGCACGACGGCGGGACAGGGCAACATCCGGCTGCTGAGCGAGACCCTGGCGAAGGCGAAGGCGGAGGACCGCGCGGCGCTGGTCGCCTATCTGCCGGCGGGTTTCCCGACGGTGGACGGCGGGATCGAGGCCGTCAAGGCGGTCATTGCGGGCGGCGCGGACGTGGTGGAGGTCGGTCTGCCGCACAGTGACCCGGTGCTGGACGGTCCGGTGATCCAGACGGCCGATGACATCGCGCTGCGCGGTGGGGTGAAGATCGCGGACGTCCTGCGGACGGTGCGTGAGGCGCACGAGGCGACGGGTGCTCCGGTGCTGGTGATGACGTACTGGAATCCGGTCGACCGGTACGGGGTGGAGCGGTTCGCGGCGGAGCTGGCGGCGGCGGGCGGGGCGGGGTGCATCCTGCCGGACCTGCCGGTGCAGGAGTCCGCGCTGTGGCGCGAGCACGCGGACAAGCACGGGCTGGCGACGGTGTTCGTGGTCGCGCCGTCGAGCAAGGACGCGCGGCTGGCGACGATCACCGCGGCGGGTTCCGGCTTCGTGTACGCGGCGTCGCTGATGGGGGTGACCGGTACCCGGGTCTCGGTGGGCGCGCAGGCGCAGGACCTGGTGGCCCGGACCCGTAAGACCACCGGTCTGCCGGTCTGTGTCGGTCTGGGCGTCTCCAACGCGGCGCAGGCCAAGGAGGTCGCCGTCTTCGCGGACGGGGTGATCGTCGGCTCGGCCTTCGTCAAGCTCCTCCTGGACGCCCCCGACCTCCCGGCCGGCCTCGACGCGGTCCGCGCCCTGGCGGCCGAACTTGCGGAAGGCGTACGCAGGAGCTGACCCTCAGGCGGCCCCGCTACTCCGGCACCCGTCGCAGCAGCCCGGTTCGGGGCCCCGGTAGGCGCGGTCGCAGTGGTCGCAGTTGCGCAGCGGCTCCGGTCCGGGCGGTCGTACGGGGAAGGGGCCGGCGGCCGCCGGTACCCGCTCGGGCGGGATCCGCACGGCGAGCCGGTACGCGACCAGCCCCGCCGGGTTCCGCGGATGCGGGGGCAGATCGCCGCTGAGCGCGGCGATCACCGCGTCGGGCGCGGCCCCGCGCTCCAGCCAGGCCTCGGTGGCGGGCACGAACCGCTCGATGTCCCGCGTCCCGAGCAGCAGCCGCGGGTCCACCGCGCGCAGAGCGACCAGGATCCGGGCAGCGGCCTCCCTGCGGGCGGGGCTGCCCTCCTCCGCGGGCCGGGGCAGCGGCCGCACAACCGAGACGACCTCCTCCGCGGGCCGGGGCAGCGGCTCCACCGCCGCGACGTGCGCGCCCGCGGCCCGTACAGGGGCGCCGCCGGACCGCTCGCCCGGCGGCGCCCCGCCCCCTGCGTCCGCGCCCGCGTCGTCCTCCCCGGCCTCCGGAGGTTCCTCGCCGAGGAACCGGGGCCGGTTGTAGGAAACGGTCCGGGTGACGACCTGCCCGTTGTCCAGCCGCACCCGGGTGCGCATCAGGTAGCCGTACTTCTCCAGCTCCCGCAGCGCCTCGGCGATCCGGTACTCGCTCTCGGGGAACCGCTCCGCGAGGTCCTTGATGCCGATGCGGTGGCCGGCCGGCAGGGACTGGATGTGGAGCGCGAGACCCATCGCGACCAGGGACATCTCGGTGTGCTGGGCCAGGTGGTTGCCGACGATCGTGAACCGCTTCTGATGGCGGACGTTCACGTGGACGACCCCGTACCGGGGAACGGCATCGGGATGCCGGGACGCGGCGCGCGAGGGCGCGCTAAGCTGCTGAATACCCACCGGGAAGCCTTTTCTTCTCGCTGGTCAGGCCCCCGTCCGGGATTGCAGTCCCGCCGGGGGCCGACGTATGTCTGGAGTTGTCGCGGCGAGCATATGCCAGCGAACCCCCTTGGATACCAGCCCAATTGGCCTAGTTCACCCATGTGAGCTACGCCCCGGCCCCCGCCCCGGGCCTCCCCGCGCCGGGAGGCTGGAGGGGCTTGGCGGGGTCCTTTCGCTTCCCGGGTACTTGGGCCTTATACGTCTAAGCCCACCGCATCGCGGATACCCGCGATCCGGCTGTACCCGCGCCCGACGTCATCCGCCCGACCCGCCTCCGGCCCTGTTCAGGGGCTGTGAGACGCTCGCGCATCGCGAACGTTTCAGGGGTGGGGAAGCATGACGAAGAACGAGGGCGGCGGTGGACCGGAGGTCTCCGACGAGGAGTGGGCGCGGTTCGTTCGGGAGGCCGGGCGGGGCGCGGGGGAGGGGCCCAAGGAGCCGTCGGCGCGGGCGCGGATGGTGACGGAGCGGCTGCGGCGCGAGGACGAGCAGCGGGCCGCGGCCGGCGGCCGCGGGCGGTTCGGGTCGCGGTCCGGCTCGCGGTCCGGGCCCGGGGCGGGCGATCCGCCCGGCTGGCGGACCGGGCCGGCCTGGCAGGACATGGAGGGCGGCCGGGGCCGGGGCAAGCGGCGGTTCAAGGCCGCCCTGGGCGTCGCGCTCGTCGCCGGGCTGGCGCTGGTCGTCGTACGGCCGGAGCTGCTGATCGACAAGCTGACCGGCGAGACGCGGGCGCGCGACACCGCCCGGAACGCCGCCCCGCTGGCCGCGGAGACCGCTCGCCCGAGCGCGCCCCCGGCGTCGGCGGACCCGGACCGGCCGACCCTGAAGGAGCCCTTCCGCGGCTCCCCGGCGCTCCAGTGGGCCGACGGCGCGGCGGGCATCGAGCTTCCGCCCGCCGCGGCCGTGGGCAGTGTGTCCCGGGAGCAGGTCGCGGCCCTGCTGACCCGTACCCGGGACCTGCTGGTCGCCTCGAACCTGGACCCCGCGGTCCTGGGCGGAGGGCGGCCGCAGGCCGCGCTCGACCTCCTGGACCCGCGCCAGGACGAGGTCCGGGGCCTCATGGAACGGGCGCTGGAGAAGCCCTCCGAGGAGGCCGACCCGCTGTTCCTCTTCAGCCGCTTCGACCCGGCGGAGGTGCGCTTCCACGGCGGGGTGGTGAAGACGCGGGGCCGGATGACCGTCGAGGGCGGCAAGGACGGCGAGGTGCGGGTGCGCGCCGACTACACCTTCGTCTACCCCGTGGTCCGGGCGAAGGGCGGCTCCGACGAGGTGGCGCGGACGGTGGTGCGGCGCACGCTGACCACGGCGTATCTCGACCCGAAGGTCTGGGAGGCCACTCAAGGCAAGCTGCACGTCGTCGACTGGGCGGAGAGCGCGGGCAACGACGACTGTTCCCGGGGCGGGACCGGATACCTGCATCCGCGGTTCGACAGCGAGCCGAGCGCGGGGCCGGGCCCGTCCGGGCCGGTCACCGACCCGTACGACCGGAGCAAGCCCCAGGAAGAGCTGCCGCAGGACTGCGGGACGGTGTCGCGCACCTGACCGGGGCTGCCGGGGAGGGCCCCGCCGCGGGTGGCCGCGTGGTGCAGTTTGACCACTCAGCGTGGCGGGGTATTCTCTTCGGCCCGATTGGCGCCATACGTGCCTCGTATGGCAGACTACTCAAGTTGCTCGGCTGAGTACCGATGCTGCGCGCCTCCCGCCGGGAGGACCGGAAGCGAGTCCCACAGTACTCGTCGCCTTTACCTGCCCCTCGGGGCAGCACTGGGGCGGACGTACGGGAATCTTCTGGGAAGTGTCAGCACGGCGCCGGCCAGGCACTCGGTGGGTGTTTCTCCCCCGATGCGCGGTCCTGGGACCGCACCCCCTTGGCAGGGAATTTCCTCGGAAATTTCTTTGGAGGGAGTGCGACACGCCCGACCGCGGGGGTCGGAGGAGAGGCGGTGGAGAAATCCGCAGCCAGCCGGGAGCCAGAGCGTTTCCACAACAGACAGGACTACGGAGTAGCCATGGCGGGACAGAAGATCCGCATCCGGCTCAAGGCCTACGACCACGAGGTCATCGATTCCTCGGCGAAGAAGATCGTCGAGACGGTGACGCGCACTGGTGCGTCGGTCGCGGGCCCGGTGCCGCTGCCCACTGAGAAGAACGTGTACTGCGTCATCAAGTCGCCGCACAAGTACAAGGACTCGCGCGAGCACTTCGAGATGCGCACGCACAAGCGCCTGATCGACATCCTCGACCCGACGCCCAAGACCGTTGACTCGCTGATGCGCCTGGACCTTCCGGCCGGCGTTGACATCGAGATCAAGCTCTGAGAGGCACGGAGAAGATGGCAAAGCAGATCAAGGGCGTCCTGGGCGAGAAGCTCGGCATGACCCAGGTCTGGGACGAGAACAACCGTGTCGTCCCGGTGACCGTGGTCAAGGCCGGACCCTGCGTCGTTACCCAGGTCCGTACGAACGACATCGACGGCTACGAGTCGGTCCAGATCGCCTTCGGCGAGATCGACCCGCGCAAGGTGAACAAGCCCCTCAAGGGCCACTTCGCCAAGGCCGACGTGACCCCCCGCCGCCACCTGGTGGAGCTCCGCACCTCCGACGCCAGCGAGTACACGCTCGGCCAGGAGATCACTGCTGAGGTGTTCGAGTCCGGCGTCAAGGTCGACGTCACGGGCAACAGCAAGGGCAAGGGCTTCGCCGGTGTCATGAAGCGGCACAACTTCCGGGGCCTCGGCGCCGGTCACGGTGTGCAGCGCAAGCACCGCTCCCCCGGTTCGATCGGTGGCTGCGCCACCCCTGGGCGTGTCTTCAAGGGCATGCGCATGGCCGGTCGTATGGGTAACGAGCGCGTCACCACCCAGAACCTGACCATCCACGCGGTTGACGCGGAGAAGGGTCTGCTCCTCATCAAGGGTGCGGTCCCCGGTCCGAACGGCGGCCTCGTCCTGGTCCGTACCGCGGCCAAGGGGGCTTGAGGTAATGAGCACCATTGACATCCTTTCGCCGGCAGGCGACAAGGCCGGTACCGTCGATCTCCCCGCGGAGATCTTCGACGCCAAGACCAGCGTTCCGCTGATCCACCAGGTCGTTGTCGCTCAGCTGGCCGCTGCCCGTCAGGGCACGCACAAGACCAAGCGCCGTGGCGAAGTCCGTGGTGGTGGCCGCAAGCCGTACCGCCAGAAGGGCACCGGCCGCGCCCGTCAGGGTTCGACCCGCGCTCCGCAGTTCGCCGGCGGTGGCGTCGTCCACGGCCCGCAGCCGCGTGACTACTCGCAGCGGACCCCGAAGAAGATGAAGGTCGCCGCTCTCCGTGGTGCCCTGTCGGACCGCGCGCGCCACTCCCGCATCCACATCGTCACCGGTGTGGTCGAGGGTGCCGCCTCCACGAAGGCCGCCAAGACGCTGTTCGGCAAGATCTCGGAGCGCAAGAACCTGCTCCTGGTCGTCGACCGCGCCGACGAGGCCGCGTGGCTGTCCGCCCGCAACCTGCCCCAGGTGCACATCCTGGAGCCGGGCCAGCTGAACACGTACGACGTGATCGTCTCTGACGACGTGGTCTTCACTCAGGCCGCTTTCGAGTCCTTCGTGTCTGGCCCCAAGGCCGACGAGACCGAAGGGAGCGACGCGTAATGTCTGACGCGACCGTTACCAGCAAGACCTTCACTGACCCGCGCGACCTGCTGATCAAGCCGGTTGTCTCGGAGAAGAGCTACGCGCTGCTCGACGAGAACAAGTACACGTTCATCGTCGCGCCGGGCTCGAACAAGACCCAGATCAAGCAGGCTGTGGAAGCGGTCTTCTCGGTCAAGGTCACCGGGGTCAACACGATCAACCGTCAGGGTAAGCGCAAGCGCACCAAGACCGGTTTCGGCAAGCGCGCTGACACCAAGCGCGCCATCGTGACCCTCGCTGAGGGCGACCGAATCGACATCTTCGGCGGCCAGGCCTCCTAACGGAGGTCTAGTCGTCCGGAATCGGACGAGGACTGAGAAATGGGTATCCGCAAGTACAAGCCGACGACCCCGGGCCGTCGTGGCTCCAGCGTCGCCGACTTTGTCGAGATCACGCGGTCCACGCCGGAGAAGTCGCTGGTTCGCCCGCTGCACAGCAAGGGCGGCCGTAACAACACCGGTCGGATCACTGTTCGCCACCAGGGCGGCGGCCACAAGCGCGCCTACCGCGTGATCGACTTCCGTCGTCACGACAAGGACGGCGTGCCGGCCAAGGTCGCTCACATCGAGTACGACCCGAACCGCACCGCGCGCATCGCGCTCCTGCACTACGCAGACGGCGAGAAGCGCTACATCATCGCCCCGGCCAAGCTGAGCCAGGGTGACCGGATTGAGAACGGCCCCGGCGCCGACATCAAGCCGGGCAACAACCTCCCGCTCCGCAACATCCCGGTCGGTACCACGATCCACGCGATCGAGCTCCGTCCCGGTGGTGGCGCCAAGTTCGCCCGTTCTGCCGGTTCGTCCGTGCAGCTCCTGGCGAAGGAGGGCCAGTACGCCCACCTGCGCATGCCGTCCGGCGAGGTCCGCCTGGTCGACGTCCGCTGCCGCGCCACGGTCGGCGAGGTCGGCAACGCCGAGCAGTCGAACATCAACTGGGGCAAGGCCGGCCGTATGCGCTGGAAGGGCGTTCGCCCCTCCGTCCGCGGTGTCGCGATGAACCCGGTTGACCACCCGCACGGTGGTGGTGAGGGTAAGACCTCCGGTGGTCGCCACCCGGTCTCCCCGTGGGGTCAGAAGGAGGGTCGTACTCGCTCGCCGAAGAAGGCTTCGAGCAAGTACATCGTCCGCCGCCGCAAGACGAACAAGAAGCGCTAGGAGCGGGTTTAGATGCCGCGCAGTCTCAAGAAGGGACCCTTCGTCGACGGACACCTCATCAAGAAGGTGGACGTACAGAACGAAGCCGGTACCAAGAACGTCATCAAGACCTGGTCCCGTCGCTCGATGATCATCCCGGCCATGCTGGGTCACACCATCGCGGTGCACAACGGCAAGATCCACGTCCCGGTGTTCGTCACCGAGTCGATGGTCGGCCACAAGCTCGGCGAGTTCTCGCCGACTCGCACCTTCCGCGGCCACGTCAAGGACGACCGGAAGTCGAAGCGCCGCTAAAGGCGGGGTGGTAACGACTATGACTTACACCGAAGGGACAACCATGGAAGCCAGGGCCCAGGCGCGGTACATCCGCGTCACGCCCATGAAGGCCCGCCGAGTGGTGGACCTTATCCGTGGCATGGATGCCACGGAGGCTCAGGCGGTCCTGCGTTTCGCCCCGCAGGCCGCGAGCGTGCCCGTTGGCAAGGTGCTGGACAGCGCCATTGCCAACGCGGCTCACAATTACGACCACACGGACGCCTCTTCGCTGGTCATCAGCGAGGCGTACGTGGACGAGGGCCCGACCCTGAAGCGGTTCCGTCCGCGTGCTCAGGGCCGTGCCTACCGGATCCGCAAGCGGACCAGCCACATCACCGTGGTCGTCAGCAGCAAGGAAGGAACCCGGTAATGGGCCAGAAGGTAAACCCGCACGGGTTCCGGCTCGGCATTACCACCGACTTCAAGTCGCGTTGGTACGCCGACAAGCTGTACAAGGACTACGTCAAGGAAGACGTCGCCATCCGTCGGATGATGACGTCCGGCATGGAGCGCGCCGGCATCTCGAAGGTTGAGATCGAGCGCACCCGTGACCGCGTGCGTGTGGACATCCACACCGCGCGTCCCGGCATCGTCATCGGCCGCCGTGGCGCCGAGGCCGACCGCATTCGCGGCGACCTCGAAAAGCTCACGGGCAAGCAGGTCCAGCTGAACATCCTCGAGGTCAAGAACCCCGAGATGGACGCTCAGCTGGTCGCGCAGGCCGTTGCGGAGCAGCTGTCCTCCCGCGTCTCCTTCCGTCGCGCCATGCGTAAGAGCATGCAGGGCACGATGAAGGCCGGCGCCAAGGGCATCAAGATCCAGTGTGGTGGCCGTCTCGGCGGCGCCGAGATGAGCCGGTCCGAGTTCTACCGCGAGGGTCGTGTGCCGCTGCACACGCTGCGCGCGAACGTGGACTACGGCTTCTTCGAGGCCAAGACCACCTTCGGCCGTATCGGCGTGAAGGTCTGGATCTACAAGGGCGACGTCAAGAACATCGCCGAGGTTCGCGCCGAGAACGCTGCGGCCCGTGCGGGTAACCGCCCGGCCCGTGGTGGCGCGAACGACCGTCCGGCCGGTGGCCGTGGTGGTCGTGGTGGCGAGCGTGGCGGCCGTGGCGGCCGCAAGCCGCAGCAGGCTGTCGGCGCCGAGGCCCCCAAGGCCGAGGCTGCTGCCGCCGCTCCGGCTGAGAGCACCGGAACGGAGGCCTGACCGACATGCTGATCCCTCGTAGGGTCAAGCACCGCAAGCAGCACCACCCCAAGCGCCGCGGTATGGCCAAGGGCGGTACTGAGGTCTCGTTCGGCGAGTACGGCATCCAGGCGCTTACCCCCGCCTACGTGACGAACCGCCAGATCGAGGCGGCTCGTATCGCGATGACCCGCCACATCAAGCGTGGCGGCAAGGTCTGGATCAACATCTACCCGGACCGTCCCCTGACGAAGAAGCCTGCCGAGACCCGCATGGGTTCCGGTAAGGGTTCTCCCGAGTGGTGGATCGCGAACGTGCACCCGGGCCGGGTCATGTTCGAGCTGTCCTACCCGAACGAGAAGATTGCTCGTGAGGCGCTCACCCGCGCTGCTCACAAGCTTCCGATGAAGTGCCGGATTGTTCGGCGCGAGGCAGGTGAGTCGTGATGGCGACGGGAACCAAGGCGTCCGAGCTGCGTGAGCTCGGCAACGAGGAGCTCGTTGGCAAGCTGCGCGAGGCCAAGGAAGAGCTGTTCAAGCTGCGCTTCCAGGCGGCCACGGGTCAGCTCGAGAACAACGGCCGGCTCCGTTCCGTCCGCAAGGACATCGCCCGGATCTACACCCTGATGCACGAGCGCGAGCTCGGCATCGAGACGGTGGAGAGCGCCTGATGAGCGAGAAGAATGTGACTGAGACCCAGGACCGCGGCTTCCGCAAGACCCGTGAGGGCCTCGTCGTCAGCGACAAGATGGACAAGACCGTCGTCGTCGCCGTCGAGGACCGCGTGAAGCACGCCCTGTACGGCAAGGTCATCCGCCGTACGAACAAGCTCAAGGCGCACGACGAGCAGAACGCTGCCGGCGTCGGCGACCGCGTCCTCATCATGGAGACGCGTCCGCTGTCGGCGAGCAAGCGCTGGCGCATCGTCGAGATCCTCGAGAAGGCCAAGTAAGGAAATTGCCTGGGGGGGTTTCCCCCAGGTCAGTTCCGCCAGGCTCGGCAGGGGCTTCCACCGCTCGCGAGAGCGCCGCGAAGCCCCTGCCGGGAACCGGCAGACAAACAGGAGATAGACGTGATCCAGCAGGAGTCGCGACTGCGTGTCGCCGACAACACTGGTGCCAAGGAAATCCTTTGCATCCGTGTTCTCGGTGGTTCGGGTCGCCGCTACGCGGGCATCGGTGACGTCATCGTCGCCACCGTCAAGGACGCGATCCCCGGCGGCAACGTGAAGAAGGGTGACGTCGTCAAGGCCGTCATCGTTCGCACCGTCAAGGAGCGCCGCCGCCAGGACGGCTCGTACATCCGCTTCGACGAGAACGCCGCTGTCATTCTCAAGAACGACGGCGACCCTCGTGGCACCCGTATCTTCGGCCCCGTGGGTCGTGAGCTGCGCGAGAAGAAGTTCATGAAGATCATCTCGCTCGCGCCGGAGGTGCTGTAAGCATGAAGATCAAGAAGGGCGACCTGGTTCAGGTCATCACCGGTAAGGACAAGGGCAAGCAGGGCAAGGTCATTGTGGCCATCCCTACTGAGAACCGCGTCCTGGTCGAGGGTGTCAACCGGGTCAAGAAGCACACCAAGGCCGGTCAGACCGCTGGTGGTTCGCAGACCGGTGGCATCGTGATCACCGAGGCGCCGATCCACGTCAGCAACGTTCAGCTGGTTGTGGAGAAGGACGGCCAGAAGGTCGTCACCCGCGTCGGCTACCGCTTCGACGACGAGGGCAACAAGATCCGCGTTGCCAAGCGGACGGGTGAGGACATCTGATGGCTACCACTCCGCGTCTCAAGACGAAGTACCGTGAGGACATCGCGGGCAAGCTGCGTGAAGAGTTCTCCTACGAGAACGTCATGCAGATTCCCGGCCTCGTGAAGATCGTGGTCAACATGGGTGTGGGCGACGCCGCCCGCGACTCCAAGCTGATCGACGGCGCCATCCGCGACCTGACGACGATCACCGGTCAGAAGCCGGCCGTCACGAAGGCCCGCAAGTCCATCGCGCAGTTCAAGCTGCGTGAGGGTCAGCCGATCGGCTGCCACGTCACCCTCCGTGGTGACCGCATGTGGGAGTTCCTGGACCGTACGCTGTCGCTCGCGCTGCCGCGTATCCGTGACTTCCGTGGTCTGTCGCCGAAGCAGTTCGACGGCCGTGGCAACTACACCTTCGGTCTCACGGAGCAGGTCATGTTCCACGAGATCGACCAGGACAAGATCGACCGTACCCGGGGTATGGACATCACCGTGGTCACCACGGCGACCAACGACGACGAGGGCCGCGCCCTCCTTCGTCACCTCGGCTTCCCCTTCAAGGAGGCGTAAGCGAGATGGCGAAGAAGGCTCTCATCGCGAAGGCTGCCCGCAAGCCCAAGTTCGGTGTGCGTGCGTACACCCGCTGCCAGCGCTGCGGTCGTCCCCACTCCGTGTACCGCAAGTTCGGCCTGTGCCGCGTGTGCCTTCGTGAGATGGCTCACCGTGGCGAGCTGCCGGGCGTGACCAAGAGCTCCTGGTAATTCCCTCTCGTCCCTAGGGACTTGGGAATCACCAGAGACTCTCGGTAAGCACCTGGCCGGTGGGTGCCCCGCTCCGCATGCCGTAGGCTTGTGGGGTTGGGCGCCTGCCGTCCATAACGACTTACTACGCCGTAGGTCCCCGCACCGCACCCGTCCCGCCACTGAGTGGGGAGAGGGATGGCGCATACAGGAAACCCCGGCGAGAGAGGCCGAAGGCCGATTCATGACCATGACTGACCCGATCGCAGACATGCTGACTCGTCTGCGTAACGCTAACTCGGCGTACCACGACACCGTGGTGATGCCGCACAGCAAGATCAAGTCGCACATCGCGGAGATCCTCAAGCAAGAGGGTTTCATCACCGGCTGGAAGGTCGAGGACGCCGAGGTCGGCAAGAACCTCGTCCTCGAGCTGAAGTTCGGGCCGAACCGTGAGCGCTCCATTGCGGGCATCAAGCGGATCTCGAAGCCCGGTCTGCGCGTGTACGCGAAGTCCACCAACCTGCCCAAGGTGCTCGGCGGCCTGGGCGTGGCGATCATCTCCACGTCCCACGGTCTCCTCACCGGCCAGCAGGCAGGCAAGAAGGGCGTAGGTGGGGAAGTCCTCGCCTACGTCTGGTAGTCGGGAACGGAGGAAAAGCAATGTCGCGAATCGGCAAGCTCCCCATCCAGGTTCCCGCCGGTGTGGACGTCACCATCGATGGCAGCACGGTCTCCGTGAAGGGCCCCAAGGGTTCCCTCGCGCACACCGTCGCGTCGCCCATCGGTGTCGTTAAGGGCGAGGACGGTGTCCTCACCGTCACGCGCCCCAACGACGAGCGTCAGAACAAGGCCCTGCACGGCCTGTCCCGCACGCTGGTGGCGAACATGATCACCGGCGTGACCACGGGTTACGTCAAGGCGCTCGAGATCAGCGGTGTCGGTTACCGCGTCGCCGCGAAGGGCTCCAACCTGGAGTTCCAGCTTGGTTACAGCCACCCGATCCTGATCGAGGCGCCCGAGGGCATCTCCTTCAAGGTCGAGTCGCCCACCAAGTTCACGGTCGAGGGCATCGACAAGCAGAAGGTCGGCGAGGTCGCCGCCAACATCCGCAAGCTGCGGAAGCCCGACCCGTACAAGGCCAAGGGTGTCAAGTACGCCGGCGAAGTCATCCGCCGCAAGGTCGGAAAGGCTGGTAAGTAGCCATGGCATACGGTGTGAAGATCGCCAAGGGCGACGCGTACAAGCGCGCTGCCAAGGCTCGCCGCCACATCCGCATCCGCAAGAACGTCTCGGGTACGGCGGAGCGTCCGCGCCTCGTCGTGACGCGTTCCAACCGCAACATCGTTGCTCAGGTCATCGACGACCTCCAGGGTCACACCCTGGCGTCCGCGTCGACCCTGGACGCTTCGATCCGCGGTGGCGAAGGCGACAAGAGCGCTCAGGCCCAGGCTGTCGGCGCGCTCGTCGCCGAGCGTGCCAAGGCTGCGGGTGTCGAGACCGTCGTGTTCGACCGCGGTGGCAACCGATACGCCGGGCGCATTGCCGCTCTGGCTGACGCCGCCCGCGAAGCCGGGCTGAAGTTCTAAGCCCCGGTTCCGGGACTAACGGACGTAACAGAGAGAGGTAATCCAATGGCTGGACCCCAGCGCCGCGGAAGCGGTGCCGGTGGCGGCGAGCGGCGGGACCGGAAGGGTCGCGACGGTGGCCCTGCCGCCGAGAAGACCGCTTACGTTGAGCGCGTTGTCGCGATCAACCGCGTCGCCAAGGTTGTCAAGGGTGGTCGCCGCTTCAGCTTCACCGCGCTGGTCGTGGTGGGCGACGGTGACGGCACTGTAGGTGTCGGTTACGGCAAGGCCAAGGAAGTTCCCGCGGCCATCGCCAAGGGTGTCGAGGAAGCCAAGAAGTCCTTCTTCAAGGTTCCGCGCATCCAGGGCACGATTCCTCACCCGATCACGGGTGAGCGTGCCGCGGGCGTCGTGCTCCTGAAGCCGGCTTCGCCCGGTACCGGTGTTATCGCCGGTGGTCCGGTGCGCGCCGTTCTGGAGTGCGCCGGCGTTCACGACATCCTGTCGAAGTCGCTTGGCTCGTCCAACGCGATCAACATCGTGCACGCGACCGTGGCGGCCCTCAAGGGCCTCCAGCGTCCCGAGGAGATCGCGGCTCGCCGCGGTCTGCCGCTCGAGGACGTCGCCCCGGCGGCGCTCCTTCGTGCGCGTGCTGCGGGAGCGGGTGCGTAATGGCCCGTCTCAAGATCACGCAGACCAAGTCGTACATCGGCAGCAAGCAGAACCACCGCGACACTCTGCGTTCGCTCGGGCTCAAGCGCCTGAACGACGTGGTCGTCAAGGAGGACCGCCCCGAGTTCCGCGGAATGGTGCAGACCGTCCGCCACCTCGTGACGGTTGAGGAGGTTGACTAACATGGCTGAGAACAGCCCGCTGAAGGCCCACAACCTCCGTCCCGCCCCCGGTGCCAAGACCGCGAAGACCCGTGTCGGTCGTGGTGAGGCGTCGAAGGGTAAGACGGCCGGTCGTGGTACGAAGGGCCAGAAGGCCCGTTACCAGATCCCGCAGCGCTTCGAGGGCGGGCAGATGCCCCTCCACATGCGTCTGCCGAAGCTCAAGGGCTTCAAGAACCCCTTCCGCACCGAGTTCCAGGTCGTGAACCTGGACAAGCTCGGCGCTCTCTACCCCGAGGGTGGAGAGGTCACGGTGGCCGACCTGGTCGCCAAGGGCGCGGTGCGCAAGAACAGCCTCGTCAAGGTCCTCGGATCCGGCGAGATCTCCGTGGCGCTGCAGGTTTCGGTTGACGCCGTCTCCGGCTCCGCCAAGGAGAAGATTGCCGCCGCTGGCGGCACCGTCACCGAGCTCGTCTAAGACGAACCCAGTGATTTATAGCTAGAAACCCGACCGGGGATGCCTCACATATGGGGCATCCCCGGTTGGTCGTTCCTAGGCGGGCCTTCTCGCCGGTATGGTGGCCTGCACCTTTGCTTTGTCGTATTCGTCGATCCCTCAGACCGTCACCTCTGACGCAGTAGCGCGGGGGTCGCAGGAGGCACCGTGCTCACCGCGTTCGCCCGGGCGTTCAAGACGCCCGACCTGCGCAAGAAGCTGCTCTTCACGCTCGGCATCATCGTGCTGTTCCGGCTCGGGTCCCACATCCCGGTCCCCGGCGTGAGCTACAAGAACGTACAGATCTGCGTCAACTCGATGGGCAGCAGCAACAGCCTGTTCGGGCTTGTCAACATGTTCAGTGGCGGTGCGCTGCTGCACGTGACGATCTTCGCGCTCGGCATCATGCCCTACATCACGGCGAGCATCATCCTGCAGCTGCTGACCGTGGTCATCCCGAAGCTGGAGAACCTCAAAAAAGAGGGTCAGTCCGGCACGGCGAAGATCACTCAGTACACGCGCTATCTGACGGTCGCGCTCGCGATCCTCCAAGGCACCGGCCTCGTCGCCACCGCCAAGAGCGGCGCCCTGTTCCAGGGCTGCCAGGTCGCCAGCAAGATCGTCCCGGACCGCTCGATCTTCACCATGATCACCATGGTGATCACCATGACCGCCGGCACCTGTGTCGTCATGTGGCTCGGTGAGCTCGTGACCGACCGCGGCATCGGCAACGGCATGTCGATCCTCATGTTCATCTCGATCGCCGCGGGCTTCGTCAGCGCCCTGTGGACCATCAAGCTCCAGGGCAAGATCGCCGGTGGCTGGGTCGAGTTCGGCGTGGTCATCCTGGTGGGTCTCGCGATGGTGGCCCTCGTGGTCTTCGTCGAACAGGCCCAGCGCCGGATCCCGGTGCAGTACGCGAAGCGCATGATCGGGCGCCGCGCGTACGGCGGGACCTCCACCTACATCCCGCTCAAGGTGAACCAGGCGGGTGTGATCCCGGTCATCTTCGCCTCGTCGCTGCTCTACATCCCGGCCCTGATCGTCCAGTTCAGCGGCTCGAAGGCGGGCTGGGCCACCTGGATCCAGCAGCACTTCGTCAAGGGCGACCACCCGTACTACATCACTGCCTACTTCCTCCTGATCGTGTTCTTCGCGTTCTTCTACGTGGCGATCTCGTTCAACCCCGAGGAAGTTGCAGACAACATGAAGAAGTATGGTGGGTTCATCCCGGGCATCCGGGCAGGCCGACCCACCGCCGAGTACCTGAGCTACGTGCTCAACCGGATCACCTGGCCGGGGTCGCTGTACCTGGGACTCATCGCTCTTGTGCCGACAATGGCGTTGGCGGGCTTCGGCGCGAACCAGAACTTCCCGTTCGGCGGGACGAGCATCCTGATCATCGTGGGTGTGGGTCTGGAGACCGTGAAGCAGATCGAGAGCCAGCTCCAGCAGCGCAATTACGAAGGGTTCCTCCGCTGATGCGTATCGTCCTCGTCGGACCTCCTGGTGCGGGCAAGGGAACGCAGGCAACCGTGCTTGCCGAGACCCTGTCCATCCCGCACATCTCCACGGGCGACCTGTTCCGCGCGAACATCAGCCAGAAGACCGAGCTGGGGCAGCGCGCCCAGGCCTACATGTCGAAGGGTGAACTGGTCCCCGACCAGGTCACGATCGACATGGCCCGGGACCGCATGGAGCAGCCGGACGCCGCGAACGGCTTCCTGCTCGACGGCTTCCCCCGCAACGTCTCGCAGGCCGAAGCGCTGGACGAGATCCTCCGGGCCCAGGGCATCGAGCTCGACGCCGTCCTCGACCTGGAGGTCGAGGAGGACGAGGTCGTGAAGCGGATCGCCGGCCGGCGGACCTGTCGACTGGACAGCAAGCACATCTTCCAGGTCGACTACAAGCCGCCGACGGTCGAGGGCGTGTGCGACGTGTGCGGTGGTGAGCTGTACCTGCGCGAGGACGACTCCGAGGCCACGGTGCGCAACCGCCTGGAGGTCTACCACACGCAGACCGAGCCGATCATCGACTTCTACAAGGCCCAGGGCCTGCTCGTGACGATCTCCGCCCTCGGTAAGGTCGAGGACGTCACGCAGCGCGCTATGGACGCCCTGAAGAAGTAGTCACGCGTTCTTCTGTGCCGTACTGGCCGTGGTGTCCCCTGGGCACCACGGCCGTACTGTTGTATGACCCCGAACCGAAGGTGGAAGGCACGTTCATGGTGCAGCTGAAGACGCCCGAGCAGATCGCGAAGATGCGGGAGGCCGGACTGGTCGTCGCCGCCATTCACGCCGCCACCCGCGAGGCGGCCGTGCCGGGCGCCACGACGCGGGACCTGGACATGGTCGCGCGCAAGGTGATCGCCGACGCCGGAGCGAAGTCGAACTTCCTCGGCTACGGCGGGTTCCCCGCGACCATCTGCACCTCGGTCAACGAGGTCGTCGTCCACGGCATCCCCGATGACAAGACCGTCCTCAAGGACGGCGACATCATCTCCATCGACGCGGGCGCGATCATCGACGGCTGGCACGGCGACGCCGCCTACACGGCCTTCGTGGGCACCGGACACGCTCCGGAGCTGGTGGAGCTCTCCCGGGTGACCGAGGAGTCCATGTGGGCCGGCATCGCCGCCATGAAGCTCGGCAACCGCCTCGTGGACATCTCCAAGGCGATCGAGACCTACATCAAGCGCCAGCCCCGCCCCACCACCGGTGAGCACAGCCTCGGCAAGTTCGGGATCATCGAGGACTACGGCGGCCACGGCATCGGGTCCGAGATGCACATGGACCCCCACCTGCTGAACTACGTCTCGCGCAAGCGGGGCAAGGGCATCAAGCTCGTCCCGGGCGTCTGCCTGGCGATCGAGCCCATGGTCTCCCTGGGCACCGCCCAGACGGAGGTCCTGGCGGACGACTGGACCGTCATCACGACGGACGGCACCTGGTCCTCCCACTGGGAGCACTCCATCGCACTGACCGAGGCCGGGCCCATCGTCCTGACCTCGCCGGACTGCGGCAAGGCGAAGCTGGCGGAGTACGGGGTCACCACGGCTCCGGACCCCCTCGGTTAATGATCTAGACTTCGGGGCAAACTTTCCGGATTCGTCTTTCTGGGTGCCCTGTCGTAGACTGACTCGTCGGCTCTCGTGCACTTCCATGCCTGCATGGGTACGAGGTCGATCAAGGTAGCCGATTCGAAAGGCGAAGCGTGGCCAAGAAGCAAGGTGCCATCGAAATCGAGGGCACCGTGATCGAGTCCCTCCCGAACGCGATGTTCAAGGTGGAACTCCAGAACGGTCACAAAGTCCTCGCGCACATCAGCGGCAAGATGCGCATGCACTACATCCGCATCCTCCCTGATGACCGGGTCGTCGTGGAGCTGTCTCCGTACGACCTGACGCGTGGCCGGATCGTCTACCGATACAAGTAGATCTTGTCCTCACTCCTGCCTGGGCATCCGTCCCGGTGCGGGTGGTGGCACTGACCCGGAGAACCTCACCCACATGAAGGTCAAGCCGAGCGTCAAGAAGATCTGCGACAAGTGCAAGGTGATCCGCCGTCACGGTCGGGTCATGGTCATCTGCGACAACCTGCGCCACAAGCAGCGCCAGGGCTGACGCACGCCGACCGACCTGCACTACGCAGTTCTTCGCGCGACGTAAGTAATACGTACATACGCAGAACCCGCCTAGCCCCGACCAGGGCCGGCGGCACCTCCGGCGGGGGCCGGGGACCCGGACGTACCACCACCCATCAGGTGTGGTCGGCGGCCGGGGTTCGGTTCTGCTGAAGACCCCCGAACACACAGGAGCCATTGAATGGCACGCGTTTCCGGTGTTGACATCCCGCGCGAAAAGCGCGTGGAGATCGCACTTACCTACGTCTTCGGTGTCGGTCGCACCCGGTCCAAGGAAATCCTTGCGGCCACCGGTGTGAACCCCGACACCCGCGTTCGTGACCTGGCCGAGGAAGACCTGGTCAAGATCCGCGAGTACGTGGACGCCAACCTCCGCACCGAGGGTGACCTCCGCCGCGAGATCCAGGCGGACATCCGCCGCAAGGTCGAGATCCAGTGCTACCAGGGCATCCGCCACCGTCGCGGCCTCCCGGTGCACGGTCAGCGCACCAGCACGAACGCTCGTACCCGCAAGGGCCCGCGTCGCGCGATCGCCGGTAAGAAGAAGCCGGGCAAGAAGTAGTCCTCAGCCGGACGCTTACTCAGCGGTCTTCGCTGTAGGACCGACCACCTCCCGTAGGAGATTTAGATGCCCCCCAAGGGTCGTCAGGGCGCTGCCAAGAAGGTGCGCCGCAAGGAAAAGAAGAACGTTGCTCATGGGCACGCCCACATCAAGAGCACGTTCAACAACACCATCGTCTCGATCACGGACCCCGCGGGCAACGTGATCTCCTGGGCCTCCGCCGGCCACGTCGGCTTCAAGGGCTCGCGCAAGTCCACCCCCTTCGCCGCGCAGATGGCCGCCGAGTCGGCCGCCCGCCGCGCGCAGGAGCACGGCATGCGCAAGGTTGACGTCTTCGTCAAGGGTCCGGGCTCCGGCCGCGAGACCGCGATCCGCTCCCTCCAGGCCACCGGCCTCGAGGTCGGCTCGATCCAGGACGTCACCCCCACCCCGCACAACGGTTGCCGCCCGCCGAAGCGCCGCCGCGTCTGACGCTGCGCGCTGGGTGTACGTGAACGCGTACACCGTGCGCTCTTGAGGTTGCGGGCGGCACGACCCCTCCGGGGGACGTGCCGCCCGTACCCTTGCTGTACGCAGTGCCCGTAGGACGTCAAATAGTGGGCGTCCACGACTGAAGGAACACACACATGCTTATCGCTCAGCGTCCGTCGCTGACCGAAGAGGTCGTCGACGAGTACCGCTCGCGGTTCGTGATCGAGCCGCTCGAGCCGGGCTTCGGTTACACCCTCGGCAACTCGCTCCGCCGCACGCTCCTGTCCTCGATCCCGGGTGCCGCCGTCACGAGCATTCGCGTGGACGGCGTCCTGCACGAGTTCACCACCGTGCCGGGTGTCAAGGAAGACGTCACCGACCTCATCCTCAACATCAAGCAGCTGGTCGTCTCCTCGGAGCACGACGAGCCCGTCGTGATGTACCTGCGCAAGCAGGGTCCCGGTCTGGTCACCGCCGCCGACATCGCGCCCCCGGCCGGTGTCGAGGTGCACAACCCGGACCTCGTCCTCGCCACGCTCAACGGCAAGGGCAAGCTGGAGATGGAGCTGACCGTCGAGCGCGGTCGCGGCTACGTCTCCGCCGTCCAGAACAAGCAGGTCGGCCAGGAGATCGGTCGCATCCCGATCGACTCCATCTACAGCCCCGTGCTGAAGGTCACCTACAAGGTCGAGGCGACCCGAGTCGAGCAGCGCACCGACTTCGACAAGCTCATCGTCGACGTCGAGACCAAGCAGGCCATGCGCCCGCGCGACGCCATGGCGTCCGCAGGCAAGACCCTGGTCGAGCTGTTCGGTCTGGCCCGCGAGCTCAACATCGACGCCGAGGGCATCGACATGGGCCCCTCGCCGACGGACGCGGCCCTGGCCGCCGATCTGGCGCTGCCGATCGAGGAGCTGGAGCTCACGGTCCGCTCGTACAACTGCCTCAAGCGCGAGGGCATCCACTCGGTGGGCGAGCTCGTGGCCCGCTCCGAGGCGGACCTGCTCGACATCCGCAACTTCGGTGCGAAGTCGATCGACGAGGTCAAGGCGAAGCTCGCCGGCATGGGCCTGGCCCTCAAGGACAGCCCGCCCGGATTCGACCCGACCGCCGCCGCGGACGCCTTCGGCGCCGACGACGACGCGGACGCCGGTTTCGTCGAGACCGAGCAGTACTAGGACTTTCCCGGGGCGTCCGCCCCGGGTGAACTGACACCGGTACCTGACACGGCCGGTGCAGATATGAAGGAGTAAGACCATGCCGCGTCCCGCAAAGGGTGCCCGTCTGGGCGGCAGCGCCGCGCACGAGAAGCACCTCCTCGCGAACCTCGCGAAGTCGCTCTTCGAGCACGGCCGCATCACCACCACCGAGGCCAAGGCCCGCCGCCTGCGTCCCTACGCCGAGCGTCTGGTCACCAAGGCCAAGAAGGGCGACATCCACAACCGTCGCCTGGTGCTGCAGACGATCACGGACAAGAGCATCGTGCACACGCTCTTCACCGAGATCGCCCCGCGCTACGAGAACCGCCCCGGTGGTTACACGCGCATCACCAAGATCGGCAACCGTCGTGGCGACAACGCCCCGATGGCGGTCATCGAGCTCGTCGAGGCCCTGACCGTGGCGCAGGCCGCCACCGGTGAGGCCGAGGCCGCCACCAAGCGTGCCGCGAAGGACGCCGAGGCTGCTGCCGAGGCTCCCGCCGCCGAGGAGACCAAGGAGGCCTGATCCTCCGGGATCACGTCTTTTTGATCGGCTCTGAACGGGCCCGCCCCCTTCCGGGGCGGGCCCGTTTCGCATTCGTTCGACAGCGCAGCTGAGAGGATCGGTCACGTGAGTGACGAGGTGGAGCCCGGACACGTCCGGGTGCGGCTGGACCTGAGCTATGACGGCAAGGACTTCTCCGGCTGGGCGAAGCAGCGGACGCTGCGGACCGTCCAGGGCGAGCTGGAGTCGGCCCTGGCGACCGTCATGAGGCTGCCCGGTCCGGTCGAGCTGACCGTGGCCGGACGTACGGACGCGGGCGTCCACGCGCGCGGCCAGGTCGCCCAGTTCGACGTGGCCGACGAGGTGTGGGCCGAGCACCACGACAAGCTGCTGCGGCGCCTCGCGGGCCGCCTGCCGCACGACATCCGGGTCTGGAAGGTGGCCGAGGCCCCCGCCGGGTTCAACGCGCGCTTCTCGGCGATCTGGCGCCGGTACGCCTACCGCGTGGGCGACCACACCGCCGGGGTGGACCCGCTGCGCCGCGGGCACGTGCTGTGGCACTCCTGGCCGCTGGACGTGGACGCCATGAACGAGGCCTCGCAGCCGCTGCTCGGCGAGCACGACTTCGCCGCGTACTGCAAGAAGCGCGAGGGCGCGACCACCATCCGTACGCTCCAGCAGCTCAGCTGGGTGCGGGACGCGGAGGGGATCGTCACCGCGACCGTGCGCGCCGACGCCTTCTGCCACAACATGGTGCGCTCGCTCGTGGGCGCCCTGCTGCACGTCGGCGACGGGCACCGGCCGGTGGAGTGGCCCGGGAAGGTGCTGGGGGCCGCGGTGCGCGATTCCTCCGTGCACGTCGTCCGTCCGCACGGCCTGACCCTCGAAGAGGTCGGCTATCCGGCGGACGAGCTGCTCGCCGCCCGCAGCAAGGAGGCGCGCAACATGCGGACGCTGCCGGGGGCGGGCTGCTGCTGAGGCGCCCGGTCCGCGGCTAATCCGTTTGGGCGGATCGCGGGCGGACCGGGACAATGCCCGGCATGGGACATCTCGAAGCGAGTCATCTGGAGTACTACCTTCCCGACGGGCGGGTCCTGCTTCCCGACGTCTCCTTCCGGGTGGGGGAGGGCTCCGTGGTCGCCCTGGTCGGGGCGAACGGCGCCGGCAAGACCACCCTGTTGAAGCTGATCTCCGGTGAGCTCCAGCCGCACGGCGGCGGGGTCGTGGTCACCGGCGGCCTCGGGGTGATGTCGCAGTTCGTCGGCTCGGTCCGGGACGAGACCACCGTCCGCGACCTGCTGGTCTCGGTGGCCCAGCCGCGGATCCGGGAGGCGGCGAAGGCGGTGGACCGGGCCGAGCACCTGATCCTGACGGTGGACGACGAGGCCGCGCAGATGGCGTACGCGCAGGCGCTGAGCGACTGGGCCGACGTCCAGGGCTACGAGGCGGAGACGCTGTGGGACGTCTGCACGATGGCGGCGCTGTCGATCCCGTACGACAGCGCGCAGTTCCGCGAGGTGCGCACGCTGTCGGGCGGTGAGCAGAAGCGGCTCGTGCTGGAGGCGCTGCTGCGCGGGCCGGACGAGGTGCTGCTCCTCGACGAGCCGGACAACTACCTGGACGTGCCCGGCAAGCGGTGGCTGGAGGAGCAGCTGAAGGCCACCCGCAAGACGGTGCTGTTCGTGTCGCACGACCGGGAGCTGCTGACCCGGGCCGCGGAGAAGATCGTCAGCCTGGAGGCGAGCCCGATGGGCTCCGACGTCTGGGTGCACGGCTCCGGCTTCGACACCTACCACCAGGCCCGCAAGGAGCGCTTCGCGCGCTTCGAGGAGCTCAAGCGCCGCTGGGACGAGGAGCACGCGCGCCTGAAGGCCCTGGTGCTGCGGCTGCGCAACCAGGCCGCGAGCAGCCCGGACATGGCCTCGCGCTACCGGGCGATGCAGACCCGCTTCCAGAAGTTCGAGGAGGCCGGGCCGCCGCCGGAGCCGCCGCGGGAGCAGGAGATCACGATGCGGCTCAAGGGCGGGCGCACCGGCGTGCGGGCGGTGACGGTCGAGAACCTGGAGCTGACCGGGCTGATGAAGCCGTTCTCGCTGGAGGTCTTCTACGGCGAGCGGGTGGCGGTGCTGGGCTCGAACGGCTCGGGCAAGTCGCACTTCCTGCGGCTGCTGGCCGGCGAGGACGTCAAGCACACCGGGACCTGGAAGCTCGGTGCGCGGGTGGTCCCCGGGCACTTCGCGCAGACCCACGCCCACCCGGAGCTGTTCGGCCGCACGCTCGTCGACATCCTGTGGACGGAGGCGGCGAAGCCCCTGGGCCAGGCGATGGGCGCCCTGCGCCGCTACGAGCTGGAGCGGCAGGGCGAGCAGCCCTTCGAGAAGCTGTCGGGCGGGCAGCAGGCGCGCTTCCAGATCCTGCTCCTGGAGCTGGCCGGCACCACCGCGCTGCTGCTGGACGAGCCCACGGACAACCTGGACCTGGAGTCGGCGGAGGCCTTGCAGGACGGCCTGGAGAGCTACGACGGCACTGTGCTGTGCGTCACGCACGACCGCTGGTTCGCCCGTACTTTTGACCGTTATCTGGTCTTCGGTTCGGACGGTGTTGTACGGGAGACTCAGGAACCCGTGTGGGACGAACGTAGGGTCGACCGGAAGCGCTGAGGGGGGAGACCACCCCCGTGCGAGTCGAGGGGGAGGCGTTGTGGGCCTGCGGCCTAGCATCTGGCTCATGAAGTGGGACAAGCGGGACTCCGGGAACCGGGCCGTCGACTGGCTGCTGCGCCCCGCGCCCCGGTCGTGGCGGGCCGTCTCCCTGGCCGTGGTGCTCGGGATCGTGGTCTCCGTGGGCCTGCGGCAGAACTGGGGCTCGGACAACGCCTTCGTGGTCAAGGCCGCGGACACCCTGCTCTCGGGCGGTTCCCCGTACGAGGACAAGCGCTTCCTGTACCTGCCCAGCGCGGTGCTGATGGCGGTGCCGGAGGCGCTGCTGCCGATGCCGGTGCTGCGCTGGGTGCTGCCGCTGGTGATGTCGGGGCTGCTGGCGCTGGGCTGGTGGGGGGCGCTCAAGCTGTTCTCGGTGCCGATGCGCTCGCGCTTCGCGGTGGGCGGTTTCGCGCTGTTCGCCATCGGTTACAAGCCGTATCTCAACCTCGTGGTGATCGGGAACTGGACGGCGATCTCGGCCGCCGCCCTGCCGCTCGCGCTGCTGCTCGCGCACCGCCGGTCGTGGGGGGCGGCCGGGCTGGTCGTGGGGCTCGCCATCGCGTGCAAGCCGATGCTGGTGCCGCTGGGGCTGCTGTTCCTGGTGGCGCGGCAGTGGCGGGGGCTCGCGGCCGCGGTGCTGGTCCCGCTGGGGCTCTCGCTCGCGGGGGCGCTGATGATGCCGAGCCCGTCGCTCTTCTTCACCAAGACCCTGCCGTTCCTGCTCCAGGGACAGGACGCTTACGCGCTGCCCTGGGACGCCTCGCCGATCGCGGTGCTGCCGCGGCTGGGGGTGCCGCAACCGGTCGCGGTGCTGGTGGCGGGCGCGGGGGCGCTGGCCGGGCTGTGGGGGGCGTGGCGCAGGTGGCACCGCAGCGACGAGCGGGACACCGGTCAGATGCGGCTGGCGGAGACGGGCTGCATGGTGATGCTCGCCGCATTCCTGGTCTCGCGTCCGTCCTTCGACCACTACCTGCTGGTGGTGCTGCCGCTGCTGCTGGCGTCGGCGGTGCGGGAGGACTCGGTGGCGCGGTCGCCGTGGTTCTGGCTGGCGATGGGGCCGCAGGTGGCGGGCGTGCCGTGGCCCTCCGAGCTGGAGCACAAGCGGCGCGCGTTCAAGGACTTCTTCACCCTGGGCGTGCTCGCCGTCGCCCTCACGCGGCGGTGTACGGCTCCGGCTCGGGTTAACCTGGATGACGTACGAACGGCAGGAGCCGTGCCCGGTCGCGCACGCGCCGACGAGCCTGCGGACGCAGGCGCTCGCTCGGCGTTTTGACCCGTCCGGGGCATCACGGGTATCCTGCTGGTTCGTTATGCGTATTGGCTTGTTCATTCTCACGTGAAAGGGCCCTTACGCCGGTCCACCGGGCCGATGACCAGCGGTACACACGGGTTGCGTCCCCGTTGTGGACCAGGGCTGTCGTGATCGTCCGTGGTGGCCTTGTCAGGACCCGTTCCCAAGGTCTCACGCCATATGGGAATACCCATCACTGAAGAAGCGAAGGCTACGACCGTGCGTACGTACAGCCCCAAGCCCGGCGACATCTCGCGCGTCTGGCACGTCATCGACGCCCGGGACATTGTCCTCGGCCGTCTGGCGACCCAGGCCGCGACCCTGCTCCGCGGCAAGCACAAGCCGACTTACGCCCCCCACATGGACATGGGCGACTTCGTCATCATCATCAACGCCGACAAGGTTCACCTGTCCGGCAACAAGGCGACCCAGAAGATGGCGTACCGCCACTCTGGCTTCCCGGGTGGTCTCCGCTCGGTCCGCTACGACGACCTCCTCAAGAACAACCCGGAGAAGGCCGTCGAGAAGGCCATCAAGGGCATGATCCCGAAGAACACCCTGGGCCGCCAGATGCTCTCGAAGCTGAAGGTCTACTCGGGCGATGTGCACCCCCACGCTGCCCAGCAGCCGGTGCCGTTCGAGATCACCCAGGTCGCGCAGTAGTTCCGGCCACACCCCCTAAGACGTAGAAAATTCTGAGGAGCATCGTGGCCGAGACCACCACCGAGACTGTCATCGACGAAGAGTTCGAGGGCGCTGTCGAGGAGTACACCACCGAGTCTGCGGACGTTCCGGAGGGTGACTACACCTCCGAGTCGCTCGCCGGCCGTTTCGGCGACCCGCAGCCGGCCGCCGGCCTGGGCCGTCGCAAGAACGCCATCGCCCGTGTCCGGATCGTTCCGGGCACCGGCAAGTGGAAGATCAACGGTCGCACCCTTGAGGACTACTTCCCCAACAAGGTGCACCAGCAGGAAGTCAACGAGCCCTTCAAGGTGCTCGAGCTCGACAACCGCTACGACGTCATCGCCCGCATCTCGGGTGGCGGCGTCTCCGGTCAGGCCGGCGCCCTGCGCCTCGGCGTGGCCCGTGCGCTGAACGAGGCGGACGTGGACAACAACCGCGCCACGCTGAAGAAGGCCGGTTTCCTCTCGCGTGACGACCGTGCGGTCGAGCGCAAGAAGGCCGGTCTCAAGAAGGCCCGCAAGGCCCCGCAGTACAGCAAGCGTTAATCTGCGCCTGCTGGTCTGCACGATCCCGCCCCGGCGGCACACTCTGTGCTGCCGGGGCGGTTCGTTTACCGCCACAAGCGGCAAATATCTGTCACAAGCGGTCACTGCGTGAAACGCGAAACCTCGGAGGACAAACATGGGACGACTCTTCGGCACAGACGGTGTACGCGGTGTCGCCAATGCGGATCTGACGGCCGAGCTGGCGCTCGGCCTCTCCGTCGCGGCAGCCCATGTCCTCGCGGAAGCGGGCACCTTCGAGGGGCACCGGGCGACCGCCGTCGTCGGCCGTGACCCGCGAGCGTCGGGCGAGTTCCTGGAGGCCGCGGTCGTCGCCGGCCTCGCGAGCGCGGGCGTGGACGTCCTGCGCGTCGGTGTGCTGCCCACCCCGGCGGTGGCGTATCTCACCGGTGCGCTGGGCGCCGACCTCGGCGTGATGCTCTCCGCCAGCCACAACGCCATGCCCGACAACGGCATCAAGTTCTTCGCGCGCGGCGGCCACAAGCTCGCCGACGAGCTGGAGGACCGGATCGAGTCCATCTACGAGGAGCACCGCACCGGCGCTCCCTGGGACCGCCCCACGGGCTCCGGCGTCGGCCGCGTCTCCGACTACACCGAGGGCTTCGACCGCTACGTCGCCCACCTGATCGGCGTCCTGCCGAACCGCCTGGACGGGCTCAAGGTCGTCCTGGACGAGGCGCACGGCGCGGCCGCCCACGTCTCGCCCGAGGCCTTCGCCCGCGCGGGCGCCGAGATCATCACGATCGGCGCCGCGCCCGACGGCCTCAACATCAACGACGGCTGCGGCTCCACCCACCTCGGCCTGCTCAAGGCGGCCGTGGTCGAGCACGGGGCGGACCTCGGCATCGCGCACGACGGGGACGCCGACCGCTGCCTGGCCGTGGACGCCGAGGGCAACGAGGTCGACGGCGACCAGATCCTCGCGGTCCTGGCGCTGTCCATGCGCGAGGCGGGCCAGCTGCGCGAGAACACCGTGGTCGGCACCGTGATGTCGAACCTCGGCTTCAAGCTGGCCATGGAGGGCGAGGGCATCCAGGTCGTCCAGACCGGCGTCGGCGACCGCTACGTGCTGGAGTCGATGAAGGAGCACGGCTACGCGCTCGGCGGCGAGCAGTCCGGCCACGTGATCATCCTGGACCACGCCACCACCGGTGACGGCACCCTGACCGGCCTCATGCTGGCCGCGCGGGTCTCGGCGACCGGGCGGACGCTGGCGGACCTCGCCGGGGTGATGCGGCGGCTGCCGCAGGTCCTGGTCAACGTCCCCGACGTGGACCGCAGCCGGGTCGGCACCTCCGGCGAACTCGCGGCCGCGGTCGCCGAGGCCGAGCGGGAGCTGGGCACCACCGGGCGGGTGCTGCTCCGTCCGTCCGGTACGGAGCCGCTCGTTCGGGTGATGGTGGAAGCCGCCGACATCGAGCAGGCGCGCGCGATCGCGGGCCGCCTCGCCGACGTCGTGAAGTCCGCCCTCGGCTGAGGGCCTCGTACGGCGTACCCCGGTCGCCCCCCTTTAGAGGGGGGCGTCGTTCCGGGACGGCGCACCCGGCGGCCGGAGCATCCGGTCCCGCTGGGTGCGCCACAGCAGTTTCTGGGCCCACAGCGTCACGCTGCCCGCCACCATGATCCCGGCCAGGTTCAGCAGCAGCTGCTCGGCCGAGCCCCACATCTGGGCGAACTCGCCGTACCCCAGGGCCACGGCCGCGTTCGCGGCCGCCGGGACGGTGGTCACCGAGATCGCGACCCCGACCAGCGCGCCCGACTTGGCCGAGGTCAGGGACAGTACGCCGGCCACGCCCGCGAGCACCGCGACCACGAAGGAGAAGGGGTCCGGCTGCCAGATGAAGCTGGTGTTCGGACGCGGGTTCTCCAGCATGCCCCGGTCGAACAGCCCCAGCGCGTCCATGGCCAGGCTGAAGAGGGTGGTGGAGACCATCGCCACCGCGAAGCCCACCAGCAGGGCGGTCAGGGACCGGGCCGCCAGCCGGGGCGCCCGCTGGACCAGGGCGGTGCACACCCCGGCGAGCGGACCGAACTCCGGGCCGACCGCCATCGCGCCCACGATCAGGATCGCGTTGTCCAGGACCACGCCGCAGGCCGCGATCATCGTCGCGAGGGCCAGGAAGGCGAGGTAGGTGACCGAGAGGGTGGACTCCTCGTGGGTCGCCTCGGTCAGCTGCTCCCAGATCACCGCGTCGGCGCCCTCGCCCGGGGCCTCCTCCTCCGCCCGGTCGGCGCTGCGGGAGAGGGAGATGTCGATGTTCTCCACCGCGATCGAGCCGGTCTCGTCGAGGCCGAGCGCGCGCAGCTCCACGAGCAGTTCGTCGGCAGCTTCCCGCGCCACGTCGCACAGCACCACGTCGCCGGGCGGATCGAGGGCGGCGCCCGCCAGTACGGCCAGGTGGGTGGTCCCGACCGTCCGGCGGACGAGCGTGACCACCTCGTCGGTCAGGCGGACCGGGGTGATCATCCGTACGTGCAGCATCCCGGCAGGTTAGCCGCCGGCGGCGGGGCGGCGGTCCTCAGAGCTTGCGCAGGCTGAGCTTCTGCACCTTGTGGTCGGGTCCCTTGCGGACGACGAGGGTGGCGCGGCCGCGGGTGGGGGCGACGTTCTCCAGCAGGTTGGGCCGGTTGATCGTCCGCCACATGGTGCGCGCGTAGTCCAGCGCCTCCTCCTCGGAGACCTGGGTGTACTTGCGGAAGTAGGAGAAAGGATTCTGGAAGGCGGTCTCGCGCAGCTTGCGGAAGCGGCCCAGGTACCAGCGCTCGATGTCCTCGGGGCGCGCGTCGACGTACACGCTGAAGTCGAAGTAGTCGGCGAGGGCCACCCGGGTGCGGCCGTCCTCGCCGGGCAGCGCGGGCTGCAGGACGTTCAGGCCCTCGACGATCAGGATGTCGGGGCGGCGCACGACGAGCCGTTCGCCCGGGACGATGTCGTAGATGAGGTGCGAGTAGACCGGGGCCGTGACCTCGTCCTTGCCGGCCTTGATGTCGGCGACGAAACGCGTGAGCGCGCGGCGGTCGTAGGACTCGGGGAAGCCCTTGCGGGCGGTCAGGCCGCGCCGCTGGAGCTCCTTCATCGGGTAGAGGAAGCCGTCCGTGGTGACCAGCTCCACGCGCGGGTGCTCCGGCCAGCGGGCCAGCATCGCCTGGAGCAGACGGGCCACGGTGGACTTGCCGACGGCCACGGAACCGGCGACCCCTATGACGAAGGGGGTGCCCTGCTGGGCGCCGTGGCCGTTGCCCGCGTCGCCGAGGAAGGTGTTCAGTGTGCCGCGCAGGTTGCTGGTGGCGCCGACGTAGAGGTTGAGCAGCCGCGAGAGCGGCAGGTAGACGTCGCGGACCTCGTCGAGGTCGATGACGTCCCCGAGGCCGCGCAGCCGTTCCAGCTCGTCGGCGGTCAGCGGCAGGGGGGTGCGCTCGCGCAGCGCGCTCCACTCCGCCCGGGTGAGGTCGACGTACGGCGAGGCGTCCGCCCGGCGGTGGGCGGAACGCTCCGGCCGGTCGGCGCGCTCCGTTGCGCGGTCCGGGCCGGCCCCCGCGACAGGGCCCTCGGCGGTGCCCGCGACAGGGCCCTCGGCGGGGTCCGGAGCGGGGTCCGTGGTGCTTCGTGGCGGCGAAGTGATCACACCGCCATTGTCGGGGGTCGCGGCCGGTTGTGGGTGGTGTGGTCGGTCACGTGGGGAGCGGTCACGGGGGGTGATCGGCGTTCACGCGGGTTACGGGACCCGGTGCGGGGCCGGGGTGGCCGAAACAGGGGGCGAAGGCGCGCCAGGGGACCGGAAACCCTCGTACGCCGGTGCGTATCGGCCCGTAGATTTGGGGCGGCCGCAGGAGTGGCCGGTCGCCGAGCCGTGGGGGAGGGCCGTCGTGCGCCTCAGCCGTGTTCGCCCATGGGTGGTCGGCGCCACCGTGGTGTCCCTCGGGCTGTCGGCAGCCGGCTGCGGGCCGGCCGGGACGGCGCGGGGGAAGGACGGCCCGAAGGGCACCGAAACCTCCGAGATACCGTCGGCGGCCGCTTCGGGGCCCGCGGCCAAGACGCGGCCGGAGCTGGTCGGGATGCTGGTCGGGCCGAAGGATCTGCCGGCCTACGTGGTCGCGACGCATGAGAGGTACCGGGCCTTCGCCCTCGCCACCACGTTCGGCAGTACCGAGGCCGCGTGCTCGCCCTTGAGCGATACCCAAGCCGGCGTAGGGGTGGGCGCTCCCGCCGAGGCCGCCGCCGCCAAGGCCGCCGGCCGGCCGGAGGGTGCCGCTCCGAGCGGTGCGACGGACGAGGAGCGGTGGGCCGCGACGGACGCGCCCGGTGCCGCCATTGTGATCAGCCTCAGCTCGTACGGAGGCGGCGGCGCCGTGGAAGCCCTGGCCGAGCTTCGCAAAGCGGCCGTCACCTGTGCGGCCGGCTACGCGACGGCCCACGACGAGGACGCGGGCAAGGTCACCAGGATCGCCCCCACCGCTTCTGTCGTAGCAGGAGACGAGTCGGTCGCCTACACCGTCGAACGGAACGTGGGAGGCGACGAGGTGATCAGCCAGCTGGTCGTGGTGCGCAAGGGCAACGTCCTCGCCTCTTTCACCGCGACTCCTTCATGGGGACGGGCCGAGCAGCCCCGGGACATCATCCAGACACAGATCAGGAAGCTCGATTGAGGGGGCCGCGGCCCGGTATCGCCCTGGTCACGATTGGCGGACGGGGCCGGAAATCGCGGTGGGCCCGTGCGCAATCGCTCGTACATTGCTCGGGCGGCACTGCCGCGAACATCATTTTTTTGAGTCATAGGGGAGATTCATCGTGCGTTCCACCCTCGTCCGCCGTTCCGTCCTGACCGCCTCGGCGGTGTCGCTGGTGCTGCTCGCCACCGCGTGCGGCTCGGACAAGGCGGCGAAGGACGAGCCGAAGGACGCGGGTGCCTCGGCCGCCGCGTCGACGCCGGCCGCCGGGCCGGCCGCCAAGGCGAAGACGGCCGCGGAGCTGAAGCCGCTGCTCGTCACCCAGGCCGAGGTCGCTGACTACCTGGTCAAGGAGGCCGCCCCCGACGAGGTCACGGGCGCCGCCGCGGCCTACGCCACCACCAAGGCCGAGTGCCGGCCGCTCGCCCAGGCGATGTCGGGCGCCGGCGCCGGCAAGTCCGCGGGCAACGCGGCCACCAAGGCCAGCAGCAAGCCGAAGCAGCCCGCCGCCGACGCTTCCGCGGAGGACAAGCTCAAGGCCGTCAAGGACGCCCTGAGCGTGACCGTCACGATGGTCGGCCTGAACTCCTACGACGGCAAGGGCGCCGACGAGGCCTTCGCCGCGGTGAAGGCGGCGGGCACCCCGTGCGCCGCGGGTTACCCGGGGGCCAGCGAGTCCGAGACCGGCAAGGTCACGAAGGTCACCCCGGGCACCGCCGTGACCGCCGGTGACGAGGCCGTCGCCTACGCCGTCGAGCGTGAGGTGGAGGGCGAGAAGGTCGCCACCCAGCTCGTGGTGGTCCGCAAGGGCAACACCCTCGCGTCCTTCTACTCGGTGTCCCCGACGACGGACGCCGCGCTGCCCAAGACCCTCGTCGACGCACAGGTCAAGAAGCTCGGCTGACCCTCGCACGCGCCCGGGTGACCCCGGGTCAGGTCGCGTCAACCCCGCTCCGGCACATTCGCCGGGGCGGGTTTTTCGTCCGGTTGGGGTCCCGGACCGAGCCCCGTGCTCGGCGTAGGGTGCCGCCTATGTGCGGAATCGTGGGTTACGTGGGAGCGCAATCTGCGCTCGATGTGGTCGTCGCCGGACTCAAGCGGCTGGAGTACCGGGGCTACGACTCGGCCGGTGTCGCCGTGCTCGCCGACGGAGGGCTCGCCGCCGTCAAGAAGGCCGGCAAGCTGGTCAATCTGGAGAAGGAACTGGTCGGGCATCCGCTGCCCGCCGGTTCCACGGGACTCGGGCACACCCGGTGGGCGACCCATGGCGGGCCCACCGACCTCAACGCCCACCCGCACCTGGACAACTCCGGGCGCGTGGCCGTCGTCCACAACGGCATCATCGAGAACTTCGCCGTGCTGCGCGCCGAGCTGACGGAGCGTGGGCACCGGCTGGAGTCCGAGACGGACACCGAGGTCGTCGCCCACCTGCTCGCCGAGCGGTTCGCCGACTCGGGCGGCGACCTGGCGGAGGCCATGCGGCGCGTCTGCCGCCTGCTGGAGGGCGCCTTCACGCTGGTCGCCGTCCACGCGGACGCCCCGGACGTGGTGGTCGGCGCGCGCCGGAACTCCCCGCTCGTGGTGGGCGTCGGCGAGGACGAGAACTTCCTCGCCTCGGACGTGGCCGCCTTCATCGCCCACACCCGGTCCGCGATCGAGCTGGGCCAGGACCAGGTCGTCGAACTGCGCCGCGACGGCGTGTCGGTGACCAACTTCGACGGTTCGCCCGCCGCCGTGCGCGCCTACCACGTCGACTGGGACGCCTCGGCCGCGGAGAAGGGCGGCTACGACTACTTCATGCTCAAGGAGATCGCCGAGCAGCCGAAGGCCGTCGCCGACACCCTCCTCGGCCGGATCGACGCGAGCGGCTCGCTGACCCTGGACGAGGTGCGCATCCCCGCCTCCGTGCTGCGCGAGGTCGACAAGGTCGTCATCGTGGCCTGCGGTACGGCCTACCACGCCGGCATGATCGCCAAGCTGGCCATCGAGCACTGGACGCGGATCCCCTGCGAGACGGAGCTGGCCAGCGAGTTCCGCTACCGCGACCCCATCCTCGACCAGCGCACCCTCGTCATCGCCATCTCCCAGTCCGGCGAGACGATGGACACGCTGATGGCGCTGCGCCACGCCCGCGAGCAGGGCGCGAAGGTGCTGGCCGTCTGCAACACGAACGGCTCGACGATCCCGCGCGAGTCCGACGCGGTCCTCTACACGCACGCCGGGCCGGAGGTCGCGGTCGCCTCGACGAAGGCGTTCCTGACCCAGCTGGTCGCCTGCTACCTGGTCGCGCTCTACCTTGGGCAGGTCCGCGGGACCAAGTGGGGCGACGAGATCCGCGCGGTGATCCGCGAACTGTCGGACATCGCGGGCGCGGTGGACACCGTACTGGAGACGATGGAGCCGGTCCGGGAGCTGGCCCGCTCGCTCGCGGACAAGAACACCGTGCTGTTCCTGGGGCGGCACGTCGGCTACCCGGTGGCGCTGGAGGGCGCGCTCAAGCTCAAGGAGCTGGCGTACATGCACGCCGAGGGCTTCGCGGCGGGCGAGCTGAAGCACGGGCCGATCGCGCTGATCGAGGCGGACGTGCCGGTGGTGGTCGTGGTGCCCTCGCCCAAGGGCCGTTCGGTGCTCCACGACAAGATCGTGTCGAACATCCAGGAGATCCGGGCCCGCGGGGCGCGCACGATCGTGATCGCGGAGGAGGGCGACGAGGCGGTGGTGCCGTACGCCGACCACCTCATCCGGATCCCGGCCACGCCGACGCTGCTCCAGCCGCTGGTGGCGACCGTGCCGTTGCAGGTGTTCGCCTGCGAGCTGGCGACCGCGCGGGGCAACGAGGTGGACCAGCCGCGTAACCTCGCCAAGTCCGTGACGGTGGAGTGAGAGCAGCGAGTTCGGAGTCCGAGAAGTGATCATCGGTGTGGGGATCGACGTGGCCGCGATCGACAGGTTCGCGGAGTCGCTGGCGCGTACGCCCAGGCTGGCGGCGCGGCTCTTCGTCGAGGCCGAGCTGAACCTGCCGAGCGGCGAGCGGCGCGGGGTCGCCTCGCTCGCCGCCCGGTTCGCCGCGAAGGAAGCCCTGGCCAAGGCGCTCGGCGCGCCCGCCGGGATGCTGTGGACCGACGCCGAGGTGTACGTCGAACCGAGCGGGCAGCCCCGGCTGCGGGTCTCCGGGACGGTGGCGGCGCGGGCACGGGAGCTGGGGGTGCGCTCCTGGCACCTCTCGCTCAGCCACGACGCGGGGGTGGCGTCGGCCGTGGTGATCGCCGAGGGCTGAGCCGCGCGCCCGGGGATCGGGCACGCTGGTGGGATGCGTACTGCTTACAGCGTGGAGACCGTACGGGCCGCCGAGCGCGAGCTGATGGCGCGGCTGCCCGAAGGCGCCCTGATGCAGCGGGCGGCGGCCGGACTGGCCGCCGCCTGCGCGGGGTTGCTGCGGCGGGTGTACGGGGCGCGCGTGGCGCTGCTCGTGGGGACCGGGGACAACGGGGGTGACGCCCTCTACGCGGGCGCACGCCTGGCGCGCAGGGGCGCGGGGGTGACGGCCGTGCTCCTGGACCCCGAGCGGGCGCACGCGGGCGGACTGGCCGCGCTGCGGGGCGCCGGGGGCCGGGTGGCCGTCCGGGTGCCGCAGCGGGTGGACCTGGTCGTGGACGGGCTGCTGGGCATCGGCGGGCGCGGCGGGCTGCGCCCGGCGGCCGCCGCGCTGGTGGCGCAGGTGCCGCCGGGGGCGCGGATCGTCGCCGTGGACCTGCCGAGCGGGGTGGACGCGGACACCGGGGAGGTGGCGGGGGCGGCCGTACGGGCGGACCTGACCGTCACCTTCGGGGCGTACAAGCCGGGGCTGCTGATCGACCCCGGGGCCGAACGGGCCGGGGAGGTACGGCTCGTGGACATCGGGCTGGCCCTGCCGGGTCCGGACGGGGCGGCGGTGCGGGCGCTCGGGCGGGCCGACGTGGGCGCGCTGCTGCCGCGGCCCTCCGCGGAGAGCGACAAGTACCGGCGCGGGGTCGTGGGCGTCGTCGCCGGGTCCGCGCAGTACCCGGGGGCGGCGGTGCTGTGCGTCGCGGGCGCGCTGCGGGGCGGGGCGGGGGCCGTGCGGTACGTCGGGCCCGCGCACGCGTCGGAGATGGTGCTGGCCCGCTACCCGGAGGTGCTGGCCGGGCGCGGGCGGGTGCAGGCGTGGGTGGTCGGACCGGGCCTGGGGGCGGGTCGGGAGGAGGAGGTCGCGGAACTCCTCGCGTCGGCGGCTGCGGAGGGGGTGCCGGTGCTGGTGGACGCGGACGGCCTGCGCGGGCTGGATCCGGGGGTGCTGCGGGGGCGGGGCGCGCCGGTGCTGATGACGCCGCACGCGGGGGAGGCGGCGGCGCTGCTGGGGGTGGGGCGCGAGGAGGTCGAGCGGGAGCGGCTGGCGTCGGTGCGGGAGTTGGCGGGGCGGTACGGGTGCGCCGTGCTGCTGAAGGGGTCCACGACGCTGGTGGCGGGTGCGGGTGCGGGTGCGGGTGCGGGTGCGGGTGCGGGGGCCGGGGGGCGGGGCCCGGTGTGGGTGAACGGCACCGGGACGCCCTGGCTGGCCACCGCCGGCAGCGGTGACGTGCTGTCGGGGCTGGCGGGGTCGCTGCTGGCCGGGGGGCTGGGGGTGGCGGAAGCGGGTGCGGTGGCGGCCCACCTCCACGGCCTCGCGGCCCGCGGCGCCGCCGGGGGCGCGCCGCTCCTGGCCCACGAGGTCGCGGAAGCCCTCCCCACGGCGTGGCGCGCGGTGGTCGCCCCCGGGCCCCGGTGACCTCCCCGGGCCAACCCCAGCCTCGCCGGCGTTCGAGGCGCCCCCGGAGGGCCCTCCGGCCCGCGGCCGCTCACGGGCGTTGGCCCGGTGCGGCCGGGTGGCGCCTCCGGCGGGTCCGCAAACGCCGGACGGGCTGGTTTGGTCGGCTGGGCCGCGTTCGGCCGGGTCACCCCAGCCTCGCCGGCGTTTGAGGCGTCCCTGGAGGGCACTCGGGTCGCGGCTGCGCCCGCGGGTTGGGCCGGTGCGGCCGGGTGGGGCCTCCGGCGGGTCCTCAATCGCCGGACGGGCTGGTTGGTCCGGCGCCGCCGGGCTTCGTCGGCCGGACGGGCTGACTTGGTCGGCTGGGCCGCGTTCAACGTGGCCACCTCAGCCTCGCCGGCGTTTGAGGCGCCCTCGGAGGGCGGTCGGGCCGCACCCGTCCCGTCCACGGGCGTTGGACCGCTGCGGCCGGGTGGGGCCCCCGGCGGGTCCTCAAACGCCGGACGGGCTGGATGGGTCGGGCTGGGCCGCGTTCAGCGCGGACACCCCGGCCTCGCCGGCGGCGGCCACCCCAGCCGCGCCGGCGTTTGAGGCGGGTCCCCCCGGGGGCGGTCGGGGGAAGGGGACCTGGTCAAGGTGTCGGCTCGTCGGGTGCTTGAGCGGCGCGCTGGTGGGGTTCTGAGACACTTGCGGCGATGAATGAGACACCGCCGCGCGTACACGCCGAGATCGATCTTGACGCCGTACGGGGGAACGTGCGCGCATTGCGCGCCCGCGCACCCCGGGCCGAGCTGATGGCCGTCGTCAAGTCGGACGCCTATGGCCACGGGGCCGTGGCCTGCGCCAGGGCCGCCCAGGAGGCCGGCGCGACCTGGCTCGGCACGGCGACCCCGCAGGAGGCCTTCGCGCTGCGCGAGGCGGGCATCGCGGGCCGGATCATGTGCTGGCTGTGGACCCCCGGCGGCCCGTGGCGGGAAGCCGTCGAGCGCGACGTCGACGTGGCCGTCAGCGGCATGTGGGCCCTCGAAGAGGTACGGGCCGCCGCCCGCGCGAGCGGCCGGACGGCCAGGATCCAGCTCAAGGCCGACACCGGCCTCGGCCGCAACGGCTGCCAGCCCGCCGACTGGCCCGAACTGGTCGGCGCGGCCGTCGCCGCCCAGGCCGAGGGCACCGTCAAGGTCACCGGCGTGTGGTCGCACTTCGCCTGCGCCGACGAGCCCGGCCACCCCTCCATCCAGCTCCAGCTGGACGCCTTCCGCGAGATGCTCGGCTACGCCGAGAAGGAGGGCGTGGACCCCGAGGTCCGGCACATCGCCAACTCCCCGGCCACGCTCACCCTCCCCGAGAGCCACTTCGACCTGGTGCGCTGCGGCCTCGCGGTCTACGGCGTCTCGCCCGCCCCCGAACTCGGCACCTCCGCCCAGCTGGGCCTGCGCCCCGCGATGACGCTCAAGGCCTCGGTCGCCCTGGTCAAGGACGTACCCGGCGGCCACGGCGTGAGCTACGGGCACCACTACACGACCCCGGGGGACACCCGGCTCGCCCTGATCCCGGCCGGCTACGCCGACGGCGTCCCGCGGCACGCCTCGGGCACCGGCCCGGTGCTGGTCGGCGGCGCGGTGCGGACGGTGGCGGGGCGGGTGGCCATGGACCAGTTCGTGGTCGACCTCGGGCCCGGCGCGGACGTCCGCTCCGGCGACGAGGCGGTCCTCTTCGGCCCGGGAGACCGGGGCGAACCGACGGCCGAGGACTGGGCGCGGGCCGCCGGGACGATCGCCTACGAGATCGTCACGCGGATCGGGTCCCGGGTGCCCCGGGTGCATCTCCATGCGTGATCGGGACATTCGTAGGGGTGGCGCCTGTGCCGCTGAATGACTGCATATCCGGTGTTTCTGGGTTTCCTGGCTGAGTGAGGTCGGCGTGGGCGAGAACTGGCGAAAGGCGGGCTGGGCGGGCGCCGCGATCGGCGTCGTGGCAGCCGGTGCGGCGGCCGGAGTGGCCGTCGAGCGGCTCACGGTCGGCCGCGGGATCCGGATGAAGGCGCGCCTCGCGCTCGACGCCTCGGGCCCCTACGGCACCCTGCGCGGCACCGAGGGCACCTGCCGCGCCGAGGACGGCACGCTGCTCCACTACGAGTGCGACGAGCTGCCCGAGGACAACGCCAAGCGCCGCCGACTGCGCCGCAAGCCCGCCCCGGCCGCCACCGTCGTCTTCTGCCACGGCTACTGCCTCGGCCAGGACTCCTGGCACTTCCAGCGCGCCGCGCTGCGCGGCGTGGTCCGCGCCGTCTACTGGGACCAGCGCAGCCACGGCCGCTCCGCGCGGGGCGTCGCCCAGGCCGAGGGCGTACCGGTCACCATCGACCAGCTGGGCCGCGACCTCAAGGCGGTCATCGACGCCGCCGCGCCCGAGGGCCCGCTGATCCTCGTCGGCCACTCCATGGGCGGCATGACCGCCATGGCGCTGGCCGCCCAGTACCCCGAGCTGGTGCGCGACCGGGTCGTCGGCGTGGCGCTCGTCGGCACCTCCAGCGGCCGGCTCGGCGAGGTGACGTACGGGCTGCCCTCGGTCGGGGTCAGCGCGGTGCGCCGGGTGCTGCCGGGCGTGCTGCGGGCGCTGTGCTCGCAGGTGGAACTGGTGGAGAAGGGGCGCCGGGCCACCGCCGACCTGTTCGCGGGCATGATCAAGCGGTACTCGTTCGGCTCGCCGGACGTGGACCCGGACGTGGCGCGCTTCGCCGAGCGGCTGATCGAGGCGACCCCGATCGACGTGGTCGCCGAGTTCTTCCCGGCGATCATGCTCCACGACAAGACGACCGCACTGCGGGCGTTCGCGGACCTTCCCGTCACCGTCATCGCCGGGGACCGCGACATGATCACCCCGCCGGAGCACAGCGCGGCCATCGCCGCCGAGCTGCCGGACGCGGAACTGGTGATCCTGGAGGAGACAGGGCACCTGATGATGCTGGAGCGCCCGGAGACCGTCACCGCCCTGCTCACCGAGCTGCTGGCCCGCACGGGAGCGGTCCCGGCAGCCGCTAACGTTGGCGGGCATGGAAGCACCGCTGCAAGCACCGCACAACCGGGCGGCTGAGGCCGCGACCGGCGCGACCCTGATCACGATCGACTCCCCCGAGGGCATGCAGGGCCTGGGCCGCAGGCTCGCCGCGCTGCTGCGCCCCGGCGACCTCGTCCTGCTGACCGGTGAACTCGGCGCGGGCAAGACCACCCTGACGCGCGGCCTCGGCGAGGGCCTGGACGTGCGCGGGGCCGTGACCTCGCCGACCTTCGTCATCGCCCGGGTCCACCCCCCGCTGGGCGAGGGCCCGGCGCTGGTCCACGTGGACGCGTACCGGCTCGGCGGCGGGCTGGAGGAGATGGAGGACCTGGACCTCGACGTCTCGCTGCCCGAGTCCGTGGTCGTCGTCGAATGGGGCGACGGCAAGGTGGAGGAACTGTCCGACGACCGGCTGCACGTGGTGATCCGGCGCGCCGTCGGCCACGAGGAGGTCCTCGACGACATGCGCGAGGTCTCGGTGTACGGAGTGGGCGCGCGCTGGGCCGACGCGGGGATCGAGGCGCTCGCCGGGGCCTGGGGCGCCTGAGGGCCCGGACATCCCCGGCGGCACTGGACTTTCCGACAACGTTCGCACGGGTACCGACAACGCGTCGGTAAAATGTTGCGCCGATGGCGGGGGCCGTGGTGACATGGTACCGAGAGCTGGTTAGGTCTACCTAACTTCGACGATCGGTCGAATGCCCAGGAGGCAGCCATGTCGGCAGAAGAGCGAGTTCCCCGCCCGTCCGCCGCGTCCGCGTCCGCGTACCTTTCCGCCCCCGGACCGTCGATGGGCGCGCTGCTCGCCTCGTGCCGCGCCGCGACCGCCGTCTCGACCCCGCCCGCGCGCCCGGCCGCCCCGGCGTCCGCGCCCGTCCCCGCGTCCGTACGCACACAGGCCGCTCCGGAATCCGAAGCGGCCTGAGCCGTACCCGACCCGAGGGGGGCACCCCGACGCGGCGCCGGTCACCGTGACGCGGCGTCGCGCCCGTCGCGGCCTCACCCGTTCGGGTCAATCGTGGCGGTCCGCCGTCAGGGGACGACGACCACCCGCGTGTTGATCGTGGCGAAGTTCCACATCGCGTCCCCGTCGGCCCGCGTCATGCGGATGCCGCCCGTCTTCTTCGTCGTGTCCGGCTCCGGCGTCGCGCCGTCCACCCGGGCGCTGAAACCGATCACGACCCCGTCCGCGGTCGCGAAGAGCACCACGTGCTCGATCGGCGCCCCGTCCGAACCGGTGACCGTGCCGCGGCGCGTGTCCACCGAGTAGCTGCCCGTCTTGGGATGGACCGTGCTCGGCACCACCGCGAAGCTCTTCGTCTCCACGCCGTCCGCGCCGACCAGCCAGACCCGCTTCTGGGACACGGAGTAGACGACCCGCACGCCCTTGCCCGAGTCGGCCGGCACCGGCGCCGGCTTGCCCGCGGCGTCGGGCGCGGCGGGGCTCGGCGCGGTGGAGGCGGCCGGCTGCTTCACGGCCGCGGCCGGGCGGGCCGGAGCGCTCGCCGACGCCTGGTAGCCGAGGAAACCGACCGCTGCCAGTGCCGCGGCGGTGAGCCCGGCCACGATTCCCGAGCTGCTGCGTGCCACCTTGCTCCACCTCTCCGCCGCCCCGGCGCCCTCGCGGTCCCGGGGGATTCAACGCTTGATCACACCGCTGGATGCACCCGCGCTGACGGTAGCAGCCGGGGTGCCGCCGGACCGGCCGCGAAGGCCCGGGGCCGCGGAGTCGTAGGCTGTTCGCGTGCTCTTGCTCGCTGTAGATACCGCCACGCCCGCCGTCACCGTCGCCCTGCACGACGGTGAGTCCGTCATCGCCGAGGCGCACCAGGTCGACGCCCGCCGCCACGGGGAGCTGCTGCTGCCCACCGTGGAGAAGGTCCTCGCCGGAGCCGGGCTGAAGCTCGACGCCCTGACCGGCATCGTCGTGGGCGTCGGCCCCGGCCCGTACACCGGGCTGCGCGTCGGTCTCGTCACCGCCGCCACCTTCGCCTCCGTCCTCGGCGTGCCGGTGCACGGCCTGTGCACCCTCGACGGGCTGGCCTACGCCGCCCGGGACGCCGGGATCGAGGGCCCCTTCGCGGTGGCCACCGACGCCCGCCGCAAGGAGGTGTACTGGGCCCGGTACGAGGACCCGCGCACCCGGACCACCGAGCCCGCCGTGGACCGCCCGGCCGACATCGCCGAGCAGCTCGCCGGGCTGCCGGTGGTCGGCGCCGGGGCCCTGCTCTACCCGGAGTCCTTCCCGGACGCGCGCGGCCCCGAGCACCAGTCGGCCGGCGCCCTGGCCTCGCTGGCCGCCCAGCGGCTGGCGGCGGGGGCGGAGTTCCTCCCGCCGACCCCGCTGTACCTGCGCCGCCCCGACGCCCAGGTGCCCAAGAACTACAAGGTGGTCACGCCCCAGTGACGGCCCCGACCGCCCCGGCCGTCCTGCTGCGCGAGATGCGCTGGTGGGACATCGGGCCCGTGCTGGAACTGGAACACGAGCTGTTCCCCGAGGACGCCTGGTCCGCGGGGATGTTCTGGTCCGAACTGGCCCACGCCCGCGGCCCGCTCGCCACCCGCCGCTACGTGGTCGCCGAGGAGGCGGACGGCGGCCGCCTGGTCGGCTACGCCGGGCTCGCCGCCGCCGGTGACCTGGGCGACGTACAGACCATCGCGGCGGCCCGCGACCAGTGGGGCACCGGGCTCGGCGCCCGGCTGCTCACCGACCTGCTCGGCGCCGCCACCGCGTTCGAGTGCGCCGAGGTGCTGCTGGAGGTACGGGTCGACAACACCCGTGCCCAGCGGCTCTACGAGCGCTTCGGCTTCGAGGCCATCGGCTTCCGCCGCGGCTACTACCAGCCCGGCAACGTCGACGCGCTCGTGATGCGACTCTCCGATCCCGCAAGCTCCGTCTCCACGGACGGACCCGTACAAGGTGAATCCCATGGCTGACGAACCGCTCGTCCTCGGTATCGAGACGTCCTGCGACGAGACCGGTGTCGGTGTCGTGCGCGGCACCACGCTGCTCGCCGACGCGATCGCCTCCAGCGTGGACGAGCACGCGCGCTTCGGCGGGGTCGTGCCCGAGGTGGCCTCCCGCGCGCACCTGGAGGCGATGGTCCCCACCATCGAACGCGCCCTGAAGGAGGCCGGGGTCAGCGCCCGCGACCTCGACGGCATCGCGGTGACCGCAGGCCCCGGCCTGGCGGGCGCGCTGCTGGTCGGCGTATCGGCGGCGAAGGCCTACGCCTACGCGCTCGGCAAGCCGCTGTACGGCGTGAACCACCTGGCGTCCCACATCTGCGTGGACCAGCTGGAGCACGGGCCGCTGCCCGAGCCCACGATGGCCCTGCTGGTCTCCGGCGGGCACTCCTCGCTGCTGCTGGCCCCCGACATCACCAGCGACGTCCGGCCGCTGGGTGCGACCATCGACGACGCGGCGGGCGAGGCCTTCGACAAGATCGCGCGGGTGCTCCAGCTCGGCTTCCCGGGTGGCCCGGTCATCGACCGGCTCGCGCGCGAGGGCGACCCGAAGGCGATCAACTTCCCGCGCGGGCTGACCGGGCCGCGCGACGCGGCGTACGACTTCTCCTTCTCCGGGCTGAAGACCGCGGTGGCGCGCTGGATCGAGGCGAAGCGGAAGGCCGGCGAGGAGGTGCCGGTGCGCGACGTGGCCGCGTCCTTCCAGGAGGCCGTGGTGGACGTGCTGACGCGCAAGGCGATCCGGGCGTGCAAGGACGAGGGCGTCGACCACCTGATGATCGGCGGCGGCGTCGCGGCGAACTCGCGGCTGCGGTCCCTGGCGCAGGAGCGCTGCGACGACGCGGGCATCGTGCTGCGCGTGCCCCGTCCCAAGCTGTGCACCGACAACGGCGCGATGGTGGCGGCGCTGGGCGCGGAGATGGTCAAGCGGAACCGGCCGGCCTCGGACTGGGACCTGTCGGCGGACTCCTCCCTGCCGGTGACCGAGCCGCACGTGCCCGGGGCGTCCCACGACGGGGAGCACGCGCACGGCCACGACCACGGGCAGCCGCACGGGCACGCGCACGACCACGATCACGTGCACGAACTGAGCAAGGACAACCTGTACTCATGAGCACCACCGTCGCCGTCATGTGGGAGGCCCGGGCCGCCGACGGCCGGGGCGGCGAGCTGCTGGAGTGGGCCCGTTCGCAGGTGCTCGCGCGCGAACCGGTGCGGCGCGAGGTGTTCCGGGCGGCGCAGGACCGGGTCCTGGTCATCACCTGGTGGCAGACCGGGCCGGAGGCGGCGGACGGCAGCGCGGGCACGGGCGCGGACGCGCTGCCCGAACTGCCCGAGCCCCGCGCCGACCTGATCGCCCGGCCGGTGCACCGGTGGCGCTTCGAGTCCGTCGAGCTGACCGGCGGCTGACGCACGGCCGGCCTGCGGTCGGCCCGCTACCGGCCCGCGGCCGGCCGCGAACGCGGCGGCACGTCCGGGCCCGGAGCGTTCCGGAGTGCCGCTATGGTCATGCGCATGCCCCGCCCCGACCTGCCGCCCCCGCCGCCGCCCGCGCACCTGCGTGCATGGCTGGACCAGACCGCCATCCGGGCCGACCGGGCCCGTTTCCTGGGCGAGTTGGAGCGGCTCAGCCTGGGCACGGGGCGGCTGCTGCTGCTCTGGGCGGTCAGCGCCGTCTTCGCCCTCGGCTGGTCCTTCGTCGGGATGGCCCTGATGGCCTTCGAAGAGGGCGTCCTGGTCGAGGCGTTGGTCGGCGCGGTCTTCCTGGTGCTGGGCGCCGGGGTGCTCGTACCGGCCGGGTTCTGGTTCGTGTGGGGCGTCAAGCGGGACCGCCGCGTCCGCCAACTGCTGTGCGCGTGGGCCGAGTCGGACCGCGATCCGGTGAACGACCGCAGGCTGCGCATGCCGGGGCGGAGTCTGGTCTGGCTGATGTCCTCGTTCGTCCTGTGCGCGCTCGGGCTGTGGGTGACCTTCGGGAGCGCGGTCGGGGCCCGGCCCGGCGCGGACACGTACGGCGAGGTGGCCTACCTCATGGGCCTCGGGATGATCCTGTGGATCACCGGGCTGCTGGGCGCCGGGAAGGCGGCCGCGCACTACCGCTGGGCGCTGCGCGCCTTCCGGCCCGTCCCGCCGGCGGCCGACTCCGTGGCCGCGGCCGCGCCCGGGGAGCCCGGCGCCGGGGAGCCCGCCGCCGGGGCCGGCCCCCTGGCCGGGGAGCCCGCCGCCGGGGCCGCGACCGTCACCGCTCGGGTGCCCGCGCAGGAGCGCCGATCAGCATCGCAGGAGCGCCCGCCACTCGGGTCAGGATGACCGTCGCCGAGTTCGGTCCCTGCGGTTTGACCTTGCGGCGCAGTTCCTCCGGTTCGATCGCCGAGCCGCGCTTCTTGACGGTCAGGACGCCCACCCCGCGCTCGCGCAGCAGCGCCTTGAGCTTCTTGAGGCCGAAGGGCAGCACGTCGGTGATCTCGTACGCGGTCGCGTACGGCGTCGCGTGCAGCTCGTCCGCGGTGATGTAGGCGATGGTGGGGTCGATCAGCCGCCCGCCCAGCTGCTCGGCGACCTCCGCGACGAGGTGGGCACGGATGACCGCCCCGTCCGGCTCGTAGAGGTAGCGCCCCACCGGTCCGGCCTCGGGGTCCGGCAGCGGATCCTCGGTGCGCAGGGTGCGCGGGCCGGGGAGCAGGGTGGCGCGGACGGCGCCCGGCGAGGTGCCGAACCAGAGCACGGCCTCCTTCACGTCGCCGCCGTCGGAGATCCACTCCGCCTCGGCCTCGGCGGGGACCGCCTCGTGCGGGATCCCCGGGGCGATCTTGATGGCCGCGTACTTCGCTGCCCGGGCGGTCCCGACGGCCCAGGAGAGCGGCGGCGAGTACCCCTCGGGGTCGAAGATCCGCCCGCGTCCGCCGCGCCGCGCCGGGTCGAGGAAGACGGCGTCGTAGCCGGCGGTGTCGACCTCGGTGACGTCGGCCTCCACGACCTCGATCAGGTCCGCCAGCCCCAGCGCCGCCGCGTTGGCGCGGGCCACGGCGACGGTCAGCGGGTCCCGGTCCACGGCGAGCACCCGGATCCCGGCGCGGGCCAGGGCCAGCGCGTCCCCGCCGATGCCGCAGCACAGGTCGGCGACCGACCGTACGCCGAGCGCGGCGATCCGCTCGGCGCGGTACGCCGCCACGGAGGCCCGGGTGGCCATCTCGCCGCCGCCCGGCGTGAAGTACATGCGGTACGCGTCCTCGGCGCCGAACTTCACCACCGCGCGCTGTCGCAGCCGGGCCTGCCCGAGGGCGGCGGAGACCAGCTCGGCGGGGTGCTCGCGGCGCAGCCGGGTGGCCACCGCGATCTCCCGGGCCGGGTCGTAGTCGTGCAGCGAGTCGAGCAGGGCCTGCCCCTCGGGGGCGAGCAGGGCGGCGAGGTCGTCGGGGTTCACCGCTTCATTGTCGGACAGTGTGGGCCACTCGATGGATCGTCCGGCGCCGGTCGCGGTGTCGCCGGGGGCGCGCGGGGCCCTGGTGCCAGGATGCGCTGCTATGCAGCTAGTAGGAAAAAAGGAAGATAACGCGCGTATCGGTCGCCGCGCCGCGGGTCCCCGCGGCCGGTACGGGGTGGCGCTGGCCGCGCTGCTGGTCGCCGCCCTGGGGTCGGCCTGCGGCTCCACGGAATCCGCCCCCGCGGTGAAGGACAAGAAGGCGAAGACGGCGGAGTCCGGCCAGAACGGCGCATCCGGCGCCCGGGGCGGCCCCGCGGTCACCGCCGAGCAGCTCCAGCGGGCCCGGGCGCTGGCCGCCAAGAAGTGGGGCCTGGCCGCTGCGCCGCTGGCCGCGCCCCCGGCGCCGAAGACGAAGCCGGAGATCACCTTCCGCAAGGGCTTCGAGGTGGAGGACGGCGAGGGCCTCCCGCCGGTCTTCACGACCGTGCCCACCGAGGACAAGGTCGTCTTCCTGACGATCGACGACGGTGCGGAGAAGGACCCCGAGTTCCTGAAGATGATGCAGGAGCTGAAGATCCCGTACACGGCGTTCCTCAGCGACTACCTGGTGCGCGACAACTACGCGTACTTCAAGCAGATGCAGTCCCTGGGCGTGGGCATCAACAACCACACGCTCAACCACCGCTACCTGCCCGCCCTCTCCTACGAGAAGCAGCGCCAGGAGATCTGCGGGATGCAGGACACCATCGAGAAGGAGTTCGGCAAGCGCCCGAAGCTCTTCCGGCCGCCCTACGGCAACTACAACGAGGACACGCTGCGCGCGGCCAAGTCGTGCGGCGTGAAGGCCGTCCCGATCTGGAACGCCGAGGCGTTCACGGACAAGATGGACTGGCGCGAGTACGACCAGGACCTGCACCCGGGCGACATCATCCTCACCCATTTCCGGGGCCGGGAGGACTGGAAGGGCACGATGCCTGACATGATCCGACAAGTGATGAAGACCGTCACGGCGAAGGGATACGCCGTGGCCCGCCTGGAGGACTACTTGTGAGCATCGCGCGCCGGTTGACGGCCGGAACGCTGGCGGCCGGCGCGCTCGCGCTGTCCCTTTCGGGGTGCGGGAACAGCGTGGACCCGATCGAACGGCTCGGCCGCAAGACCACGGAAGCGTCGCAGGGGGCGGCGAGCGGTACGCCGTCCCCCGCGCCGTCCGCGAGCGCCGTCCCGCCGAGCCCCGCCGCGAACGACGCCCACCGGCGGTGGGGCCTCGCCAAGCCGCTGGAGTTCGCCGCGAAGCCCGCGCAGAAGCCGCAGCTCCCGAAGGCGGCGCCGGGCCGGATACCCGTGGTGGACCGAATACCCGTGCCCGCCGGCGAGAAGACGGTCTTCCTGACCTTCGACGACGGCGCGGAGAAGAACCCCGAGTTCCTGAAGATGGCGGCCGACCTCAAGCTGCCGATCAGCATGTTCCTGACCGACAACATCGCCTCGTCGGACTACGGCCACTTCCAGTCGCTGCGCGACAACGGCTCGCACAGCACGGTCAACAACCACACGCTGACCCACCCGAACCTGCGCACGCTGTCCTTCGCGGCGCAGAAGAAGGAGATATGCGGCCAGCAGGAACGCCTGGAGAAGCGGTTCGGCGCGAAGCCGCCGCTCTTCCGCCCGCCGTACGGCAACTACAACGACGACACCCTGCGGGCCGCCTCCGAGTGCGGGCTCTCGTACGCGGTGCTGTGGCGGGCCTCGATGCAGATCAACAACTTCCAGTACGCGGAAGGCAGCGCCCTGAAGCCGGGTGACATCATCCTGGCCCACTTCCGCGGCCCCGCGGAGCTGAAGGGCTCCACCGAGATCGAGATGACCACCCGGATGCTCCAGCGCATACAGGAACAGGGCTACAAGATCGGGCGGTTGGAGGACTACCTCTAGTCAGCTCCTCGACGGCGGCTGGTTAGGGTGCGGGCATGCACGCACCGGACCCCGGCATGCGCCGGATCACCGCATTCCTCTCCGGCTTCGCGCGGCGCCAGGCCGAGCGCACGGTCGCGGTGCCCGGCGGGTTCGCGGCGCTGGACGACACCTTCCACGCCTCCCGGGCCGACAACCAGGTCGTCATCGACGACCCCGCGGCCGTGGACCCGGCGGCGCTGGCGGGCATTGCGGACGCGGCGCTGGGACACCTGCCGTTCCGGCTGGTCAGCGTCCTCGACGACGAGGGCGGAGCCGCCTGCGCGCCGTCCATGGTCCGCGCCGGGTACGCCCACCTGCCCCTGGTCGTCCTGCGGCACACCGGTCCGCCGCCGCCCGCCGCGGGCCCCGGGGAGCCCGCCGCCGGGGAGGTGGAGGCGGCCGCCTTCCGCGAGCCGCTGGCCCGCCGCTGGCGCGGCTTCCTGCCGGACGTCGGGGACGAGGTCCTGCGCCAGCTCGTGGACCGCCGCCGGGCCCGCCTGCGGGGCGCCGAGACCGTGCGCTTCCTGGGCGCCCGTACCCCCGGAGGGGACGTCGCGGCCTGGGCCGACCTCTACCTCGACCCGGCCTCCGGCACGGCCCAGATCGAGGACCTGATGACCGCCGCGGACCGGCTGGGCCGCGGCTACGGCGACGCCGTCCTGGCCGCGGGCCTGCGCGCCGCCGCCGAGGCGGGCTGTGCCACGCGCTTCCTCACCGCCGACGAGGCCGACTGGCCGCGCCACTGGTACGAGCGCCGCGGCTTCGCCCCCGTCGGCCGGGTGCACGTCTTCGAGCGCGACCAGAGCCTCTAGGACGCCTACGCCACCGCCGCCAGCGTGGCCGGCGGCTCCGACACCGGCAGGGAATCCGCCTCCCGCTGGCGCTCCGCGCTGTCGCTGATCCGGATCAGCAGCCCGATCATGACCCAGTTGGCCAGTAGGGACGAACCGCCGCTCGCCAGGAACGGCAGCGCCTTTCCGGTGAGCGGGATCAGCCCGGTCACGCCGCCCGCGACCACGAACACCTGGAGCGCCAGGGCCGACGCCAGGCCGACCGCCAGCAGCTTGCCGAAGGGGTCCCGGGCCCCGAGCGCCATCCGCAGCCCCCGCTGGGCCAGCAGCGCGTACAGCAGCAGCACGGCCATCACCCCGGCCAGGCCCAGCTCCTCGCCGACCGTGGTCAGGATGAAGTCGCTGCGCCCCGCGAAGCTGATCAGTTCCGGGTGGCCCATGCCGAGCCCGGTGCCGGTGACCCCGCCGGTGCCGAAGCTGAACAGCGCCTGCGCCGACTGGTCGGAGGTGATGCCCGGCGGCCGCGGGTTCTGGTAGTACGACAGCGGGTCCAGCCAGGCGGCGACGCGCCCCTTGACGTGCGGCTCGGTCGAGCCGACGACGAAGGCGCCGAGGGCGGCCATGATCCCGCCGCACACGATCCAGCTGGTGCGCTCGGTGGCGACGTAGAGCATCACCACGAACACCCCGAAGAAGATCAGCGAGGTGCCGAGGTCGCGCTCGAAGACGAGCACCATCAGCGAGACCAGCCACACCGTGATGATCGGGCCGAGCTGGCGCATCGGCGGCAGCCGCATGCCGAGGAACTTGCGGCCCGCCAGGGCCAGGGTGTCGCGGTGCAGGACCAGGTAGCCCGCGAAGAAGACCGCGATCATGATCTTCACGAACTCGCCCGGCTGGAGCGACAGCCCGAAGAGGTTGATCCACCGCTTGGCGCCGTACTTGTCCGCGCCGAAGAACGCGGGCGCGATCAGCAGCACCAGCGAGACGACCATCGTGATGTAGATGAACCGCTGGAGCAGCCGGTGGTCGCGCAGCAGCGCCACCACCGCCAGCGCGGCCGCGACGCCCACCACCGACCACATCAGCTGCCCCGGCGCCACCGCCGGGGAGTTGTACCGCTCGATGTACGACTGGTCCAGCCGGTGCAGCAGCACCAGCCCGAGCCCCGTCAGCAGCATCGCCAGCGGCAGGATCAGCGGATCCGCGTACGCCGCGAACCGGCGCACGCCCAGGTGCCCCACGAGCGACAGCAGCGTCATGCTGACCGTGAAGCCCGTGAGGTTGTCGGGCAGCCGGTCGTTCAGCGCGAGTCCCGCACTGGCGTGCCCGGCGACCGTGATGACGACGACCAGGCCCAGCAGCAGCGCCTCCGTACGGCGACGGGCGCCCGAGGTCGACGTGCGCGCGCTCAGGCCGCGCACGGCACGCCGCCACCGTCGGTGCACCGCGGGCCGGCCGCGGTGGAACCGGGCGTCCGCGCCCCCGGTGACGAGGCAGCGGCACCCGGTACGCTCGGGCCCGCGGCGGCCCCGGGTCCTGTCTGCTCGGCATTGAGGCGCTTTATCTTCATATCGTCTACGACGTGTCCCGCGCTCCCGTGGTTGCCTGCGAGCCCCTCGGCGAGCAGTGTCTCGCCCCACACGTGACCCCGCCCCGGCCCCGCATCCGACGCGACGCCGGACCCAGAATTGGCACTCCGCTTGACCGAGTGCTAATCGCCGGAATAGTCTCGGGCCTGGCACTCGCCACTGGTGAGTGCCAACACAGCGACAGGCAGGTCCGGCACCCGCGACGACGGAACCACCTGGTCGCCACCCCAAAACAGTTAACCCCGTGAGATCTCCGAAGGGGGAGACCGGAACGTGACGACCACCAGCTCCAAGGTTGCCATCAAGCCGCTTGAGGACCGCATCGTGGTCCAGCCGCTCGACGCCGAGCAGACCACGGCCTCCGGCCTGGTCATCCCGGACACCGCGAAGGAGAAGCCCCAGGAGGGCGTCGTCCTCGCTGTGGGTCCGGGTCGCTTCGAGGACGGTCAGCGCCTGCCGCTGGACGTCTCCGTCGGCGACGTCGTCCTGTACAGCAAGTACGGCGGCACCGAAGTGAAGTACAACGGCGAGGAATACCTCGTCCTCTCGGCCCGCGACGTGCTCGCGATCGTCGAGAAGTAAGACACTTCACCAGTTTTGCTGTGAGCTGCGCCCCTGGTCACCCCTGCTGATGCCGGGCGGCGAGGGGCGTAGTTCGTTCAGGCGGTCGCGGTGAGCGGCCGGGGATCGCAACGAGAGGGCTGTACCGCTCCCATGCCGAAGATTCTTAAGTTTGACGAGGACGCCCGTCGCGCTCTGGAGCGCGGCGTCAACAAGCTTGCCGACACGGTCAAGGTGACGATCGGCCCCAAGGGCCGCAACGTCGTCATCGACAAGAAGTTCGGCGCCCCCACCATCACCAACGACGGTGTCACCATCGCGCGCGAGGTCGAGCTCGACGACCCGTACGAGAACCTGGGCGCCCAGCTCGTGAAGGAGGTGGCGACCAAGACCAACGACATCGCGGGTGACGGCACCACCACCGCCACCGTGCTGGCCCAGGCGCTGGTCCGCGAGGGCCTCCGCAACGTCGCCGCCGGCGCCTCCCCGGCCGCCCTGAAGAAGGGCATCGACGCGGCGGTCAAGGCCGTCTCGGCCGAGCTGCTGGAGACCGCCCGTCCGATCGAGGACAAGTCCGACATCGCCGCCGTGGCCGCGCTCTCCGCGCAGGACACCCAGGTCGGCGAGCTGATCGCCGAGGCGATGGACAAGGTCGGCAAGGACGGTGTCATCACCGTCGAGGAGTCCAACACCTTCGGCCTGGAGCTGGAGTTCACCGAGGGCATGGCCTTCGACAAGGGCTACCTCTCGCCGTACATGGTCTCCGACCAGGAGCGCATGGAGGCCGTCCTCGAGGACCCCTACATCCTCATCAACCAGGGCAAGATCTCGTCCATCCAGGACCTGCTGCCGCTGCTGGAGAAGGTCATCCAGGCGGGCGCCTCCAAGCCGCTGCTGATCATCGCCGAGGACGTCGAGGGCGAGGCGCTCTCCACCCTCGTCGTGAACAAGATCCGTGGCACCTTCAACGCCGTGGCCGTCAAGGCCCCCGGCTTCGGTGACCGCCGCAAGGCGATGCTCCAGGACATGGCCGCCCTCACCGGCGCCACCGTCATCGCCGAAGAGGTCGGCCTCAAGCTCGACCAGGCCGGTCTGGACGTCCTCGGCACCGCGCGCCGCGTGACGATCACCAAGGACGACACGGTCATCGTCGACGGTGGCGGCAGCCACGACGACGTCGTCGGCCGCGTCAACCAGATCAAGGCCGAGATCGAGTCCACGGACTCGGACTGGGACCGCGAGAAGCTGCAGGAGCGCCTGGCGAAGCTCGCCGGCGGCGTCTGCGTCATCAAGGTCGGCGCCGCCACCGAGGTGGAGCTGAAGGAGAAGAAGCACCGCCTGGAGGACGCCATCTCGGCGACCCGCGCCGCGGTCGAGGAGGGCATCGTCTCCGGCGGTGGCTCCGCGCTCGTCCACGCCGTCAAGGTCCTCGAGGGCAACCTCGGCCTCTCCGGCGACGAGGCCACCGGTGTCGCGGTCGTGCGCCGCGCCGCCGTCGAGCCGCTGCGTTGGATCGCGGAGAACGCGGGCCTGGAGGGCTACGTGATCACCGCGAAGGTCGCCGAGCTCGACAAGGGCCAGGGCTTCAACGCCGCGACCGGCGAGTACGGCGACCTGGTCAAGGCCGGCGTCATCGACCCGGTCAAGGTCACCCGTTCCGCTCTGGAGAACGCCGCCTCCATCGCCTCCCTGCTGCTCACGACCGAGACCCTGGTCGTCGAGAAGCCGGCCGAGGACGAGGGCGACGCCGGTCACGGCCACGGTGGCCACGGCCACAGCCACTGACCTCCGTCGGTGACGTGCTGAGCCGGCGTCGGTACTGCCGGCAGTAGCGAGAGAGGGCCCCCGTTCCACTGGAACGGGGGCCCTCTTCGTCTGCCGCGGTCCGTTTGCCGCGGCTCACCTGCCCATGCTGCGCATCAGGCCCGGTGCGTCGCAGTACCACCAGTCTTCCGCGATCTGCCCGTTCTCGATCCGGACGGTCGTGCAGCCCGACATGGCGACGGCCCTGCCGGTCGGCGCGAGCCCCATGAACTCGCCCTTGTGCGTGCCCTTCCAGTCCCACAGCGTGGTGACGCAGTCCCCTTCGGCGACCTGGCGCGTGATGTCGAAAGTGAAGTCGAAGGCGTCGCGCCACATGCCGATCGTGCGCCGCATGCCGTCGCGGCCGTTGCCCCGGCCCTCGGTGTCCATCATGTCGTGGGTGACGTACCCCGCCGACACGCACTCGTCGATGGCCTCGAACCGGCCCTGCTCCGCGATCTCCTTGAACACCCGGTTCGCGATGAGGGTGTTGAGGTGCTGTTCGCGGACCACGTCGAGGTTGGTGAAGGTGGGCATGCCGTCGCAGAGGCTCACCATCTCCTGGAACATCCGCTCCGTCTCCGGGAGCTGAGAGTTCCTCATGGCGTCCTCGTACGACGGGAATTCGACCAGGTCCACGTAGTGCGTCCCCGCCTCGCGGTCCTTGCCGATCAGGGTGTGCGTGACCGTGCGCCTGCCCGCGGTCTCTTCGGCGTAGCGGTCGATGAGGGCGTTCATCTCGTCGAACCGTCGCGTCTCGTAATCGATAATCTGTACGAATGTCATCGCGTCGCCTCCCGGCGGGATAGGGACACGTCCAGTTTAGGGAGGATGGGGCCGTTTGGGTGGTTACCGGGTGGTTACTGTGGTCCGTACTTGCGGCCCGTCCGCGAGGACACCCCGCCCAGCAGCCCGCGCGGAGCCAGCTTCACCATGCTCATCAGCGCCTTGTAGCGCGGGTCCGGGATCGAGACCGTCCGCCCGCGCGCCAGGTCGGCCAGCGCCGCCGCGACCAGCTTGTCCGCGTCCAGCCACATCCAGCCGGGAATGTTGTCGGTGCCCATGCCCGCCCGCTCGTGGAACTCCGTACGGACGAACCCGGGGCACAGGGCCATCAGCCGGACCCCGCACTCCGCGAGGTCCTTCGCCGCGCCCTGGGTGAACTGCACGACCCAGGCCTTGCTCGCCCCGTACGTCCCGCGCGGCAGGAACGCCGCCACCGAGGCCACGTTGACCACGCCGCCGCGCCCGCGCGTGCGCATCGACCCGGTCGCGGCCGAGGTCAGCCGCAGCACCGCCTCGATGTGCACCTTGATCATCGCCAGCTCGTCGGCCATCGGGACGTCCAGGTAACGGCCCTTGTTGCCGAAGCCCGCGTTGTTGACCAGCAGGTCCACCGGGTGCTTGAGGTCGGCCAGGCGCCGCTCGACCGCCGAGATCCCCTCCTCTGTGGACAGGTCGGCGGTCAGCACCTCGGCCTCGATGCCGTGCCGGTCGTGCAGCTCGGTGGCCTGCTCGCCCAGCCGCTTGGTGTCCCGTGCCACCAGCACCAGGTTGTGCCCCTGGGCGGCGAGCTTGCGGGCGAAGGCGGCGCCGATGCCCGCCGTGGATCCTGTGATCAACGCAGTCGTCATACGCGCAACCTAACCGCAGGACGCGTCAGCCCCGGGCCCCGGCGCCCTCGTCGCCGAGCTTGTCCAGGTACGAGCGGACCTTCTCGTGCCCCGACGGGTCCATCGCGTCGCCCGCCGCCCGGGTGCGCGGCAGCAGCGCGCGTTCGGTGGTGAACGCGCGGAACCAGAAGCCGACCGACACCTCGTGGCCGGGCCGGTGGAGCACCTCGATCGGGTCGCCGGGGGAGACCTGCCCCTCCTGGATCACCCGCAGGTACGCGCCCGGGCGGACCTCCCGGGTGAACCGCCTGACCCAGCCCGGCTCGCCCAGGAACCCCTGGAAGGTCCGGCACGGGATCCGGGCGGACGCCACTTCGAGGACCAGCTCCGCGCCGACCCGCCACCGCTCGCCGAGGCGCGCGCCGGTGACGTCCAGCCCCGACGTCGTGAAGTTCTCGCCGAAGACGCCCGCGGGCAGCGGCCGGCCCAGCTCGGCCTCCCACCAGTCCAGGTCCTCGCGGGCGTAGGCGTAGACCGCCTTGTGGTCGCCGCCGTGGTGGCGCAGGTCGCAGACGGCGTCGCCCTCCACCCCGCTCGCTCCCCGCCCCTTGGGGCCCGGGGCGACGATGCGCAGGGGCCCGGGCACCGGCCGCTTGTCGCAGCCGGTCACGCCGCCGTCGGCGTCGGTGTACTCCACGGACAGCGGGCGGGCCACGTTGAGGGACATCAGCTGCATGGGTGCACGCTAACCGAGCACCCTCAAAGGCGTCCATGCACCCGGGCGCCGTCTCCAAAGCAAGGCTTATGCTCGCAGGGTGATCGAGGCACGTCATCTCCGAGTCCTGCGCGCCGTGGCCGGTACGGGTTCCTTCTCCGCCGCCGCCCGTGAACTGGGCTGCACGCAGCCCGCCGTCTCCCAGCAGATGAAGGCGCTGGAACAGTCCGCGGGCACTCCGCTGCTCGTCCGCACCGGCCGCGAGATGCGGCTGACCCAGGCGGGTGAGGCGCTGGTCCGCCACGCCGCGGGCATCCTCGCCGGGCTCACCGCCGCCGAGGAAGAGGTCGCGGCCATCGCCGGGCTGCGCGCCGGCCGGGTCCGGCTGGTCTCCTTCCCCAGCGGCAGCTCCACGCTGGTGCCGACCGCGCTCGCCGCGATGCGCGCCGCGCACCCCGGCACCCGCATCTCCCTGGTCGAGGCGGAACCGCCGCGCTCGGTGGAGATGCTCCGCGAGGGGGACTGCGACGTGGCGCTGGCCTTCCGGTACGCGGGCACCGCGCCGGACGGACCGGTCGCCGAGTGGGACGACCTGGTGGTGCGCCCGCTGCTCACCGACCGGCTGGTCGGGCTGGTGCCCGAGGGGCACCGGCTGGCGGGGGCGGGGCGCGTGGGCATCGCGGAACTGGCCGAGGAGCCCTGGATCGCGGGCTGCCCGCGCTGCCGCCGCCATCTGGTCGAGGTGTGCGAGGCCGCGGGATTCACCCCGCGGATCGACTTCGCCACCGACGACTACCCGGCCGTGGTGGGCCTGGTCGGCGCGGGGCTGGGCGTGGCGGTGCTGCCCGAGCTGGCGGTGGAGTCCGTACGGGCCAAGGGCGTGGCCGCGCTGGCGGTGGAACCGGCCGTGGAACGGGAGGTCGTGGCGCTGACCCTGGCGGACCTGGCCCGGGTCCCTGCCGTGGCGGCGACCCTGGACCAGCTGGAGCGGGCCGCCGCCCGCTGACGGCCGTACGGCGGTACGGCCGGGCGGGTGACGCCCCGGTGGCGCCCGGCGGGCCGGCCCCGTGAGGCGGCCTGCCGGAGGAACCGACGGTTTCGGAGAAACGTTCCTTCGGGTGTTCGTCCTGTCCTGGCGGAGTCAGTGCCTGACGGTCGGCCCCGTCGCGGCGCTCCCCGTCACGCTGGTGGCGGGGATGAGGCGGTGCCGGGCCCGGCCCATCAGTTCTTCGCGTTCGTCCTCGGTCAGGCCGCCCCAGACCCCGTAGGGCTCGCGGACGGCGAGTGCGTGCGCTGCGCATTCCGCACGCACCGGGCATCGCATGCAGACCTCTTTAGCCGAGGTCTCGCGCGCGCTCCTGGCCGCGCCCCGCTCGCCTTCCGGGTGGAAGAAGAGGGAGCTGTCGACCCCGCGGCAGGCGGCGAGGAGCTGCCAGTCCCAGAGGTCGGCGTTCGGTCCGGGGAGGCGGGAGAAATCTGCCATGGGTAGTCCTCTTGGTGCCGGTACTGAGGCGGATATGGTCCATGTCTCCACATCTACTGTCGTAGTAGATGTAAATATGACTCATTGGGAATCTAGCCTCAGACACATGGCAAACGGAAGGAAAGCCGCCAAATAGGGCATAGCTCCAGATGGAGGACACGCCGGTGCCGACATCCCCGCTGTGTTCGGTTCCTCACGTAGAGTGCCGAAGGTGTCCGTCCGACCCGTAACTCTTTCGAGTGACCGTCGTTGAGAGTGCGAAGGCGGTTGAACCAAGAAGTTCTCGGACAGGTGTCCGGGAGCATCGACCGCAACGGTGACGATACGTACCAGCCTGGAGGCTCAAGGTGACGCGCATCAGCAGCTGCGGAGGGCGGTCATGACATCCGTCCTCGTCTGCGACGACTCCCCGCTTGCCCGAGAGGCGCTCCGTCGCGCGGTTGCCACCGTGCCCGGCGTCGAGCGTGTGACGACGGCGGCCAACGGCGAGGAAGTCCTCCGCCGCTGGGGTGCCGACCGCTCCGATCTGATTCTGATGGATGTACGGATGCCGGGGCTGGGCGGTGTCGAGACCGTCCGGCGGCTGCTCTCGGCCGACCCGGGCGCCCGCATCATCATGCTGACGGTCGCCGAGGACCTGGACGGGGTGGCCCTCGCGGTCGCCGCCGGTGCCCGGGGCTACCTGCACAAGGACGCCTCGCGCGCCGAACTGCGGGCCACGGTCACCCAGGCCCTCGCCGACCCGACCTGGCGGCTCGCCCCCCGGCGGCTGCGCTCGGCCGAGATGGGCGCCGCGCCCACCCTCACCGCGCGCGAGATCCAGGTCCTGGAGGGCATGAGCCACGGCCGGTCCAACGCGGAGATCGGGCGCGAGCTCTTCCTCTCCGAGGACACGGTCAAGACCCACGCCCGCAGGCTGTTCAAGAAGCTCGGCGCCTCGGACCGGGCGCACGCCGTGGCGCTCGGCTTCCGCTGGGGCCTGGTCCGCTAGGACCCGTCCCGCCGCGGCGCGCCGCACGCGGACCCGGTCCGCCGGGGCCGTCCGTGCGTCACCGCGCCCCCGTCGCGCGGCCCGGTCCTCGCGGGCCGGGCGCGGTGCGGTCCGCCCGTCCTCGCGGACGGGGCGCCGCTCCGGCCGGGGACCGCGCGGACGGTTCGAGCCGGACCCGGTGCGCACCCGGGATTCGCGGGGCACAATCCGGGGGACGTGTCGCTTCGGGCGCGATGCCGCATCCTTGAGGGTGTGGCCGCACTTTCGGAGCTGTGGCCTCGGGGACCGGGACCATTCGGCCGAGCGGGAGGGGAGGGTGCGGGCGATGACTTCAGGTGCACCCGCTCATAACGCTTCGATGCACAACGCGGGGCGTGGCGGCGCGAATGCTCCGGCGCCAAGGCACCATGGATTGATGCGCGACGACGAGGCCGAGGGGTCCACCGCGGCCACAGGCCCGACCGGCACCGCCAACGGCGGCAGCGCCGGGGCCGTCGGCGCGCTCGTACGCCGTGCCGTCGAGGGCGACGGACAGGCCACGCACGACCTGCTCGCCTTCGTGCACCCCCTCGCGATCCGCTACTGCCGGACCCGGCTCTCCCGGCTCCCCGGTGATGCCCGTCACTTCGTCGAGGACCTCGCGCAGGAAGTCTGCGTCGCCGTCCTGATGGCCCTGCCCCGCTACCGCGACACCGGCCGTCCCTTCGAGGCGTTCGTCTTCGCCATCGCCGCGCACAAGGTCGCCGACCTGCAACGGGCCGCCATGCGGCACCCGGGCAGCACGGCCGTGCCGTCCGACGAGATGCCGGAGCGCCCGGACGACTCGCTCGGCCCCGAGGAGCGGGCGCTGCTCAGCAGCGACGCCGCCTGGGCCAAGAAGCTGCTGGCCAATCTTCCGGAGAACCAGCGCGAACTCCTGGTGCTGCGGGTGGCCGTCGGACTGACGGCGGAGGAGACCGGCCAGATGCTCGGGATGTCCCCGGGCGCGGTCCGTGTTGCCCAGCACCGCGCGCTCAGCAGGCTGCGCGCCCTCGCCGAGCAGTAGGCCCGCCCCCCGCTTTCCCCCGCTCGCCGCACAGTCCGTAGGAACGCACGAATCTCCTGGTCGATCTCGGTGGTGGAATGAGACGCCCCGGGATCCCGTTAGCATGGACATCCGCGCTGAGCAAGACCATCTGGGAAGGTGTCATGACTGTCAACGCCGACGGAGTGCCCGACAAATTCGCCACGCTGGGGCTCACCTACGACGATGTGCTGCTCCTGCCGGGCGTGTCGGACATGGCGCCTGACCAGATCGACACCTCTTCCCTGATCTCGCGCAACGTCCGGGTCAACGTGCCGCTGCTGTCCGCCGCGATGGACAAGGTCACCGAGGCCCGCATGGCCATCGCCATGGCCCGCCAGGGCGGCGTCGGCGTGCTGCACCGCAACCTCTCCATCGCCGACCAGGCCAACCAGGTCGACCTGGTCAAGCGCTCTGAGTCCGGCATGGTCACCGACCCGATCACGGTGCACCCGGACGCGACGCTGCGCGAGGCCGACGAGCTGTGCGCGAAGTTCCGCATCAGCGGTGTCCCGGTCACGGACGCGGCGGGCAAGCTCCTGGGCATCGTCACCAACCGCGACATGGCCTTCGAGTCGGACCGCGCCCGCCAGGTGCGCGAGGTCATGACCCCGATGCCGCTGGTGACGGGCAAGGTCGGCATCTCCGGCGTCGACGCCATGGAGCTGCTGCGCCGCCACAAGATCGAGAAGCTTCCGCTGGTCGACGACGCGGGCATCCTCAAGGGCCTCATCACGGTCAAGGACTTCGTCAAGGCCGAGAAGTACCCGAACGCCGCCAAGGACAAGGACGGCCGCCTGCTGGTCGGCGCGGCCGTCGGCGTCGCGGGCGACGCGTACGAGCGCGCCCAGGCCCTGATCGAGGCGGGCGCCGACTTCATCGTCGTCGACACCGCCCACGGCCACTCCCGGCTGGTCGGCGACATGGTCTCCAAGATCAAGTCGAACTCGACGGTCGACGTCATCGGCGGCAACATCGCCACCCGTGACGGCGCCCAGGCGCTCATCGACGCCGGCTGCGACGGCATCAAGGTCGGCGTCGGGCCCGGCTCCATCTGCACCACCCGCGTGGTCGCCGGCATCGGCGTCCCGCAGGTCACCGCGATCTACGAGGCCGCGCTGGCCGCCAAGGCCGCGGGCGTCCCGGTCATCGGCGACGGCGGCCTGCAGTACTCCGGCGACATCGCGAAGGCCCTGGTCGCGGGCGCCGACACGGTGATGCTCGGCTCGCTGCTCGCGGGCTGCGAGGAGTCCCCGGGCGAACTGCTCTTCATCAACGGCAAGCAGTTCAAGTCGTACCGCGGCATGGGCTCGCTCGGCGCGATGCAGTCCCGCGGCGACCGCAAGTCCTTCTCCAAGGACCGCTACTTCCAGGAGGGCGTCGGCGGCGACGACAAGCTGATCCCCGAGGGCATCGAGGGCCAGGTGCCCTACCGCGGCCCGCTCTCCGCCGTCGTGCACCAGCTGGTCGGCGGTCTGCGCCAGTCGATGTTCTACGTCGGCGGCCGGACCGTGCCGGAGCTCCAGGACCGGGGCCGCTTCGTGCGGATCACCTCCGCCGGTCTCAAGGAGAGCCACCCGCACGACATCCAGATGACGGTGGAGGCGCCGAACTACTCCCGCAAGGGTTAGTCGCCAGCGCAGGGGGCGGGCCCGAATCGGGTCCGCCCCCTGCGGCGCTTCCGGGGGCTCCGCCCCCGGACCCCCGCGCCTCAAACGCCGGCGGGGCTGGAGTGCGCGGGCCCGGTCGGCGTCCGTACAGCGGTCACCGCGACGCGGTCGCCCGCGGGTCGGGGATACTGGACGGGCAGACCCAGAGGAAAGGCCACCACACGTGACTGAGATCGAGATCGGGCGCGGCAAGCGCGGCCGCAGGGCGTACGCGTTCGATGACATCGCCATCGTCCCCAGCCGCCGTACCCGGGACCCGAAGGAGGTCTCGATCGCCTGGCAGATCGACGCCTACCGCTTCGAGCTCCCGTTCCTGGCCGCCCCCATGGACTCGGTGGTCTCCCCACAGACCGCCATCCGCATCGGCGAGCTCGGCGGTCTGGGTGTGCTGAACCTCGAGGGTCTGTGGACCCGGTACGAGGACCCGCAGCCCCTGCTCGACGAGATCACCGAGCTGGACGAGGACTCGGCCACCCGCCGCCTCCAGGAGATCTACCAGGCTCCGATCCAGGCCGACCTGATCAAGCAGCGCATCAAGGAGGTGCGCGACTCCGGTGTGGTCACCGCCGCCGCGCTCTCCCCGCAGCGCACCGCCGAGTTCTCCAAGGCGGTCGTGGACGCGGGCGTCGACATCTTCGTGATCCGCGGCACCACGGTCTCCGCCGAGCACGTCTCGGGCGCCGCCGAACCGCTGAACCTGAAGCAGTTCATCTACGAGCTGGACGTCCCGGTGATCGTCGGCGGCTGCGCCACCTACACCGCGGCCCTGCACCTGATGCGCACCGGCGCGGCCGGCGTGCTGGTGGGCTTCGGCGGCGGCGCCGCGCACACCACGCGCAACGTGCTGGGCATCCAGGTCCCGATGGCGACCGCCGTCGCGGACGTGGCCGCGGCCCGCCGCGACTACATGGACGAGTCCGGCGGCCGCTACGTGCACGTCATCGCCGACGGCGGCGTGGGCTGGTCCGGCGACATCCCGAAGGCCGTCGCCTGCGGCGCCGACGCGGTCATGATGGGCTCCCCGCTCGCCCGTGCCACGGACGCGCCCGGCAAGGGCTACCACTGGGGCATGGAGGCCGTCCACGAGGACGTGCCGCGCGGCAAGAAGGTCGACCTCGGCACGGTCGGCACCACCGAGGAGATCCTCACCGGCCCGTCGCACTCCCCGGACGGTTCGATGAACATCTTCGGCGCCCTGCGCCGCTCGATGGCCACCACCGGCTACAGCGAGCTCAAGGAGTTCCAGCGCGTCGAGGTCACGGTCGCGGACGCGCAGCACAGCCGCTGATCCGCTGAGCCGCCGTACGGACGTACGCGCGGAGGGCCGGTACCCCCAAGCGGGGGTACCGGCCCTCCGGCGTTGCGCGGGTCGCCCGGGATCAGGCGGCGACCTTGCGCGCCGTCTGGAAGGCGGCGAGCGCGCCGATCACGAAGAAGACGAGCGAGATCACGTCCGCGTCGGCCTTCCAGGCCTCGTGGACCACGTCGAGGTGCTCGGTGAGCAGCTCGGTGACGCTGAGCGGCAGTTGCTTCGAGCCGATCACGGCCTCGCCGACGAGACCGCCGGCGTAGACGGAGCCGAGCGACAGGACGGCGGCCACGACCGGCAGGACCGGGTTGCGGCCGCCGAGCTTGCCCGCCGCAAAACCGATGACGAGGCCGACGCCGACCGCGGCGTAGCCGATCTCGTGCTCGGTGGCGCCGATGATCGCGCCGTAGGCCGCCGCCGCGATCACGGCCGCGATCACGGCGGCGACGATGCCGAGGGCCACGTTGCCCTTCGGGGCGGCCGGGGCCGGGTAGCCGGGGGCCGGGGTGACGGAATCGGGTGCGGGCGGCTGGAACTGCTGGCTCATGAAGGGTCCCCCCCAGGGGTTTCGGACGCACGGGTGCCCCAGGGGTGACCGCGGGGACGTAAGTGCGAAATAAGAACGCCGCAGGCTAACAGGTGCCTGTGACGGCCGAAGGGGGGATTTCGGCGGGCGGTCAGAGCCGGTGCGCGGCGCCCACCGGGCTGGCGCCCCGGGTGTCCAGGAGCAACTGGGCCTTCACGGCGAGTCCTTGCAGGTCGTAGGTGCGGTGGTGCTGGAGCAGGATGGTCAGGTCGGCGTTGGCCGCGGCCTCGTACAACGATTCGGCACGCGGCACGGGCTGGTCCCGCACCCGCCACCCGGCGATGTACGGATCGTGGTAGCTGATCAGGGCCCCGAGGTCGAGCAGCCTGCTCGCGATCTCGTGCGCCGGGGAGCCCTCCTGGTCGGCCAGGTCCGGCTTGTAGGTGACCCCCAGCAGCAGGACCCGCGCCCCGCGCGCGGACTTGCCGTGCTCGTTGAGGAGGGTCGCGCTGCGCTGGATGACGTACTGGGGCATCCGGTCGTTGATCTCCTGGGCGAGGCCGACCATGCGCAGGGGGTGGCCGGGGGTGCGGGGGGTGTGCGGGAGGTAGTTCGGGTCCAGGGGGACGCCGTGACCGCCGACGCCGGGGCCGGGCCGGAAGGCCTGGTACCCGTACGGCTTCGTCTCCGCGCAGCGGATCACGTCCCACAGGTCCACGCCGAGGTCGTGGCAGAGCACCGCCATCTCGTTCATGAGGGCGATGTTGACGTGCCGGTAATTGGTCTCCAGCAGCTGGACGGTCTCCGCCTCGCGCAGGCCGCGCGCGCGGACCACCTTCTCGGTCAGGCGCGCGTAGAAGGCCGCGGCGGACTCGGTGCACGCCGGGGTCAGGCCGCCGATCACCTTGGGGGTGTTGGCGATGCCGTGCGTCCGGTTGCCGGGGTCGTGGCGGCTGGGGGAGTAGGCGAGGTGGAAATCGCGGCCCGCGCGCAGGCCCGAGCCCGCTTCCAGGACGGGGCGCAGGTACTCCTCGGTGACACCCGGATGGGCGGCGGATTCGAGGATGACGGTGGTGTGCGGGCGCAGCCGGGCGGCCAGCGCACGGCCCGCCTCGCCGACCGCGGACAGATCGAGGGCGCGGTCAGCGCCGAGCCGGGTGGGGGCGCAGATCACGGCGGTGCGGACCCGGCCGAGCTCGGCGGGGTTCGTGGTGACGCGGAAACCGGCCGCCGACATGCGGCGGATCTCGGCTGCGGTGAGAGTGGAATCGGTGGCGGGTCCGCTGTCGTATCCGACGGTCTCGATACCGGCGGACACGGCGGCCTGGGCGAGCGGGAGGCCGAGGTGGCCGAGTCCGATGACGGCGAGGTCAGCGGGCATGGGGGGTGCCGTCCTTCCTCCCCTGACATGAGGGGGCTGAACGCGCAAGTCCTGTGGACAGCTGGAGCTGGCGCTATGTCAGACTAGGCGTATATATGACCGATCTGCGGCATTGTGGAGTGGTGGTCGCCGCTGTGTTGTCCACAGGCGGTGGCCGATGTCCGCGGGCGCGGTAAGAATCGTGTTCGAGGGGGATATGAGCGGGATCACCCGCAGCAACGGGAGGCAGCCGTGAGGACAGCGACACTGGGACCCGCGCAGCGCGCCGAGGCGCTCGCCCGAATGGCCGAACGCGAACTCGACGTCCTCGTGGTGGGCGCGGGCGTGGTGGGGGCCGGGACCGCGCTCGACGCCGTGACCAGGGGACTCTCCACCGGCCTGGTGGAGGCCCGCGACTGGGCCTCGGGCACCTCCAGCCGCTCCAGCAAGCTGATCCACGGCGGACTCAGGTACCTGGAGATGCTCGACTTCGCGCTCGTCCGCGAGGCGCTCAAGGAGCGCGGCCTGCTGCTGGAACGGCTCGCGCCGCACTTGGTCAAGCCGGTCCCCTTCCTCTACCCGCTCCAGCACAAGGGCTGGGAGCGGCTCTACGCGGGCTCCGGCGTCGCGCTGTACGACGCGATGTCGGTGTCCAGCGGGCACGGCCGCGGCCTGCCCGTCCACCGGCACCTCTCGCGCAAGCGCGCCCTGCGGATCGCGCCCGCGCTGCGCAAGGACGCCCTGGTCGGAGCCCTCCAGTACTACGACGCCCAGATGGACGACGCGCGCTACGTCGCCACCCTGGTGCGCACCGCCGCGGCCTACGGGGCGCACTGCGCCAACCGGGCCCGGGTCATCGGCTTCCTGCGCGAGGGCGAACGGGTGGTCGGGGCCCGCGTCCAGGACGTCGAGGGCGGCGGCGAGTACGAGATCCGCGCGAAGCAGATCGTAAACGCGACCGGGGTGTGGACGGACGACACCCAGGCACTGATCGGCGAGCGCGGCCTCTTCCACGTCCGCGCCTCCAAGGGCATCCACCTGGTGGTGCCGAAGGACCGGATCCATTCGGCGACCGGGCTGATCCTGCGCACCGAGAAGTCCGTCCTCTTCGTGATCCCCTGGGGACGGCACTGGATCGTGGGCACGACGGACACCGACTGGGACCTGGACAAGGCGCATCCGGCGGCGTCCAGCGCCGACATCGACTACGTGCTGGAACACGTGAACGCGGTGCTGGCGGTGCCGCTGACCCGGGACGACGTGCAGGGCGTGTACGCGGGACTGCGGCCGCTGCTGGCCGGGGAGTCGGACGCGACGAGCAAGCTCTCGCGCGAGCACACGGTGGCGCACCCGGTGCCGGGGCTGGTCGTGGTGGCGGGCGGCAAGTACACGACGTACCGGGTGATGGCCAAGGACGCGGTCGACGAGGCGGTGCACGGGCTGGACCAGCGGGTCGCGGAGTGCGTCACCGAGGACGTGCCGCTGGTCGGGGCGGAGGGGTACCGGGCGCTGTGGAACGGGCGGGCCCGGATCGCCGCCCGGACGGGTCTTCACGTGGTGCGCGTGGAACACCTGTTGAACCGGTACGGCTCGCTGACGGAGGAACTGCTCGACCTGATCGAGGCCGATCCGAGCCTGGGGGAGCCGCTGGCGGCCGCGGACGACTACCTGCGGGCCGAGATCGTGTACGCCGCCTCGCACGAGGGAGCGCGACACCTGGACGACGTGCTCACCCGGCGGACCCGGATCTCGATCGAGACCTTCGACCGCGGGACGCGCTCGGCGCGCGAGTGCGCCGAGCTGATGGCGCCGGTGCTGGGCTGGGACGCGGGGCAGACCGACAAGGAAGTGGAACACTACGAGAAGCGGGTGCAAGCGGAACGCGAGTCGCAGCGCCAGCCGGACGACCAGACGGCGGACGCGGCGCGGCTGGGGGCGCCGGACATCGTTCCGCTCTGATCCCGCCGGGTCCCGCGCGGGATTCCGGTCCGGGCTCCTGTCCGGGTTCTGTTCGGTCCGGTCCCGGTTCCGGTCCCGATTCCACTCGCGCCCCGCCGTACGCGCGCACGGCGTACGGTGGCCGGAGGAACCGCGGACCCGGGACACCCGTCCGTTGCGGAGTGAGGAACAATGAGGTTTCGGCCGGGGCGGGTTACGTCGGGCCCAGCGGGATGACGGGCCGGCCGGAGAAGGCGGCACGATCGCAGAGGGGACGCATGTCGAAGCCGGAGCACAAGCGCAAGCCGGAGTCCCCTGAGGGAACGGCCCCCGATACAGCGACCCCCCTGGAACCGGAGCCGAGCCGTGCCCCGGGGGCCGCTGACGCGGGGTCGGACGAGGCTGCCGGGTCGGTGCCGGTCGGGGACGGGGCTGTTGACGCTGCGTCGGACGGGGCGTCGGACGGGGCGGAGCCGGTGTCCGGTGGGGAGCAGCGGGACGCGATATCCGGCGGCGAACCGGTGCGCGCGCCGGGGTCGGCCCCCGGGCGGCAGGGCGCGAAGGCCGGCCGGACCGGCGCGGGCCGTGCGAAGGCCGGTGTGGCCGAAGGCGGTGCGGTGCGGACGGGCGGGAACGGGTCCGTGGCGCTGGTGAAGGACGCCGGGTCCGCCGAAGTACCCGCGCAGCGGGCGGCGGATGCGGTCGCGGCGGAGCCGGTGGCACCGCAGGCCGCGGGGGCCGGGGCGCCCCTGGCGGAGCCTCAGGACGCAGGACCGGCAGCCGGGGACGTGCCGGAGCCCGTACGCGCGGCGCGCGAGAGCGCCCGCTCGGATGCGCCGAAGCCGGCTTCCGGCGGACCGGCGCGGAAGCAGGCGGCGCCCAGGCGCGCGCCACGTGGCGCCGCGGCGCCGAAGGCGACCCCGTCGGAGGACGCGGCGCCGAAGGTCCAGGCGTCGAAGGACGCGGCGCCCGCGCAGGGCGCGCCCACGGATGCGGTGCCTGCCGGTGCGGCGCCCACCGATGCGGCGCCCGCCGGGGCGGTCGCGAAGGATGCGGCGAACAAGGTGCGGGTCGCGAAGGACGTGCCGCCCGCCGACGACGCGCCTGCGGACGCGGTGCCTGCCGGTGCGGCGCCCGCGGACGCGGTGGCGGAGGGTGCGGCGGACAAGGTGCGGGTCGCGAAGGACGTGCCGCTCGCCGACGACGCGCCTGCGGATGCGGTGCCTGCTGGTGCGGCGCCCGCGGACGCGGTGGCGGAGGGTGCGGCGGACAAGGGGCAGACGGCGAAGGGCGTGACCCCCGGGGACGCGGCGACCAAGGTCTTCGCGTCGAAGGACGTGCCGCCCACGGACGACGCCCCCGCGGACGATGCGCCCGCGGACGACGCGCCCGCGGATGCGGTGGTCACCGACGCGGTGGCGAAGGATGCGGCGGCCGGGGTGCGGGCTGCGAAGGACACGGCGGCCGGGGACGATGCGCCCGCCGACGCAGCGGCCGAGGTCCGGCCTTCGCAGGGTTCGGCGCCCACCGGCTCGGCGCCCACCGGCTCGGCGCCCACCGGTGCGGCGGCCAAGGACGCGGTGACCAAGGTGCAGGCCGCGCACGGCGCGGCGCCCCGGGCCGCGGCGGCCAAGGGCGCTACCGGCGGCGCGGACGACGGCGTCGGCGAGGTGCTGGACGTGCCCGGGATCGTGCGCCGGCCGGGGCGCGGGGAAGCAGGGTCTGCGCGGAGCGGACGCCCGTCGGGCGCGGCCCCGGCGCAGTCGCCGCGGCCGGCCGCCCCCGCCATCCCGGCGCAGCCGGGCGGCGGCACGGCGGACGAGGGCCGGCTGCTTGCACGGCGCTACCGGCTCGGCCGCGTCCTCGGCAAGGGCGGCATGGGCACCGTGTGGCGCGCCCAGGACATCACCCTCGGCCGTACCGTCGCCGTCAAGGAGCTCCGCTTCGGCCACGGCGTGGACGAGGACGAGAAGCGCCGCCTGATCACCCGTACTCTGCGCGAGGCCAAGGCCATCGCCCGGATCCGCAGCAGCGGCGCCGTGACGGTGTACGACGTCGTCGACGAGGACGACCGCCCCTGGATCGTGATGGAGCTCATCGAGGGACTCTCCCTCGCCGAGTTCATCCGCGAGCGCGGCCCGCTCACCCCCCGGCGCGCCGCCGAGGTCGGCCTGGCCGTGCTCGACGTACTGAAGGCCGCGCACGCCGAGGGCATCCTGCACCGCGACGTGAAGCCGTCCAACGTGCTCATCGCCGAGAACGGCCGCGTCGTCCTCACCGACTTCGGCATCGCCCAGGTCGAGGGCGACCCCTCCGTCACCTCGACCGGCATGCTCGTCGGCGCCCCCTCCTACATCTCGCCCGAGCGCGCCCGCGGCTACAAGCCGGGCCCGCCCGCCGACATGTGGTCGCTCGGTGGGCTGATCTACGCGTCCGTGGAGGGCACGCCCCCCTACGACAAGGGTTCCGCCCTCGCCACGCTCACGGCCGTGATGACCGAGTCGGTCGATCCGCCGAAGAACGCGGGTCCGCTCACCGAGGTCATCTACGGCCTGCTGGCCAAGGACCCCGCCCACCGGCTCGACGACGCGGGCGCCCGCGCGATGCTGAACGCGGTGCTCGACGCCCCCGAGGAACCGCCCGCGCCGCTCATCCCGGCCGTGGAGGAGACCCGCCAGATATCTCTCGTGGAAGCCCAGCAGGCGGCTACGGACCGGACGGCCGAGAAGGCGGCCGAACGGGCCGCCGAGAAGGCGGAGAAGGCCGAGCAGCGGGAACGCGAGCGCGAGCAGCGCGAACGGGCCCGCGCCGCGCTGAAGTCGGCCCGCAAGGCGGCGGCTTCGGCCGCGGCCGAACAGAAGGCCGCGGCGGCGTCGACGGCGGCCGCCGCGTCGGCCGCCGAGGCCCCGGCGCCGCCCGCCCGCAGGCCGCGCACGGCTCCCGTCGCGGCCCCGCTCACCGACGTCATGTCGCGCCGTACGATCGCGCTGGCGATCGCCGGCCTGGTCGTCGTGCTGGCGGTCATCGGCTCCCTCCTCGTCTACGCCTTCAGCGGTGACGACGACCCCGGTGACAAGGGCGGCAAGGGAAAGGCGGGCGCCGCTGCCTCGGCGAGCCCGAAGGCCACCCCGAGCGCGAGCGGTGACGGCAAGAGCACCACCGGTGCCACGGGCGGTACGTCGCCCAGCCCCGAGGGCAGCCCCGGCCAGCAGACCCAGGGTCAGACGCAGGGACAGACCCAGGGGCAGGGCCAGGCCCAGACCCCCGGCCAGAACACCGGCCAGGTGCCGGGCCAGGGCACGGGGAACGGCGTACCGGCGGGCTTCGCCACGGTCACGAACGACGCCTTCCACTTCTCCATGGCGATGCCGCAGGGGTTCCACCAGACCGGTACCGCGGGCACCTCGTCCGGTGGGATATACAGCCGTGACGGCGGCTTCCCGCGCATCCAGGTCGACTACACCGGCAAGCCGGGCGACGACGCCCGGCTCGCCTGGGCCCAGCTCCAGCCCTCGGTCGCGGGCAGCAGCAAGGACTACAAGCCGCTCGGCCTGCGCGTCGTGGACTACCGGGGCTATCCGACCGTCGCCGACTGGGAGTTCGAGCGCACGCAGAACGGGACGAGGGTCCGCGTCCTGAACCGCGGCTTCAAGCTGGACGCCACGCACGGCTACGCGATCATGATCAGTTGCGCGGCGGACCAGTGGGACGGCGCCGAGTGCACCCAGCTGCGGAACACGGCCTTCGACACCTTCCAGCCCGTCGGCTGAGCCGGTGACGGCGGCCCGTTCGCCGCACCGGTCGCCGCCCCGGTCGCCGCACTGACGTCACGGGCCTCGGCAGGCCCGGGACGCGGGCGCCCCGGGCGACGTATCGTGTTCGCGGGACCACGGGAACGCACTCGCGCCGACCCGGGCACCCGCTCACCAACGCGCGCTCGGGGGAGGCGGCATGGAGGAGTACGCGGGCCGGATCCTGGCCGAGCGGTACCGCCTGCCGCTGCCCCCGTCCGGCGCGCCGGACGAATGCGAAGTCGTCGAGACGCGGGCCTTCGACACGCGCAGCGGGCAGGAAGTACTCGTCCGTCAGGTGCCGTTACCCGAGATCGTCGACGCGGAGATCGTCGACGCGGGAACGTACGACGGGCACCGCGCGCCCGCGGCCGGGCGGCGGCCGGTGTCCGAACTCCCCGCGGTGCGGCGGGCGATCGCCGCGGCGCAGGCGGCGGCCCGGGTGCCGGACCATCCGCGCCTTGACCAGGTCTTCGACGTGTTCGCCGAGGGCAACTCGCTGTGGATCGTGAGCGAGCTGCTGCCGGCGCGGTCGCTGGCGTCGCTGATCGCGGAGGAGCCGCTGAGCCCGTACCGGGCGGCGGAGGTGGCCGCGGACGTGCTGACGGCGCTGCGGGTGCTGCACGCGCACGGCTGGACCCACCGGAACATCACCACCCGCACGGTGCTCGTCTGCGAGGACGGGCGTGTCGTGCTGACCGGCCTGGCGGCCGGGGCGGCGGAGGAAGCCCTGTGCGGATACGACCCCGTCCCGCCGGCCGACCCGGCCGAGCAGGCGGAGGATCCGGCCGGTGGCGAGGGCGCGCGCCAGGACGCGGCGTGGGCGCGCGGCCGGGCGGCGGCCCTTCCGGCGCCGCGCCCGCCGGACGCGGAGCGGTCGGTCGCCGAGCGGCCGTACGGCGCCTCGGAGTTCGGCGGCCCGGACCTCGGCAACCCCGGCTTCGGCGGCGGTGACGGCGTCGGCGCTCCGGAGGGCGGGTACGGCTACGGCCCCGGCTACGGCTACGCCGACGGCCAGGGTTACGGGGACCAGGAGCGGGACCCCTTCGCCGCGCCCGATCTGCCGGGCGAGGGCGAGCTGGGCGGTTACGCCGGTTCCACGGACTACCACGACGTCATCGGGGGCGGCGCCGGAACCACCCCCGACGAGGACGGTTACGACGACCCCGGCCCGAGCAGCCCCGGCCTCGGCCGCTTCGCGTCGGAGGACCCGGGGGACGAGCGGACGGCCGCAGGCGCGTCCGGTTCTGCTCCCGGCCCGGGCCGCTCCGGGGGCGAGGGCCCGGGTGCGGGACCGTCGGCGTTCGGCCTGGGCCGCTTCGCGTCGGAGGACCCGGGGGACGAGCCGGAACGGGAGGGCGAGCCGGGGGCCGGCGAGGGCGGGGCGCCGTCGTACGCGCCGCTGGTGGCGCCCGGGTACGACACCGAGCCCTTGTCGGGACCCCGGCCCGAGCGGCACGTCGGGCCGACCTACGCCGACCACATCACCCCGGAGGCGCCGGGCGGGCGTCCCGACCCCAAGGCCGCCGCCCGGGCCGGGGCCATCGCGGCCTACCGGGCCGGGGCGCAGGCCGCCGCGCGCGCGAATGAGGAGCGGCGGGGCGGGGGTGCCCCGGCGGAGGGAAACCGCCCCCAGGGTTCCAACGTCCCCCAGGGGTACTCGTACCCCTACGGCGGCCCCGGAGCCACCTGGCACGGCGCCACCCCCCGCCGCACCCCCACCCCGGCCCTCCCCCCGGCGGCGAACCCCGGAGCCGCCCTCCCCCCGGCCCCGGACCCCGAGACGGCGGCCCCGGGCCTGACCCCAGGGGCTGCGCTCTCCCCGGTTCCGGACCCGCAGGCGACCCCGGGCCAGAACCCGGGGGCTGCGTTCGCCCCGGCCACGGAACCGAACCCGGGCCAGGGCCCCGAGGCGGCTCCGGGCACGGCTCCGGTCCCGGACCAGAGCCGTGAGACACCGCCGCCGGACCCGGACCCGAGCCCCGCGGTGCTCCCGGCGCAGAACTGGACCCCGGACCCGGGCGCGAACCGGGGCTGGGGCCCGCCCCCGGACCCCGAGGCGACCCCGGGCCCGGACGGGACGTGGACCACGGGCCCGGGCCCCGAGGCGACCCCGCTCCCGGAGGGGACGTGGACCGCTGGCCAGGGTTCCGAAGCGACCCCGCTCCCGGACCCGACGTGGACCACCGGCCCGGGTCCTGAGGCGACCCCGCTCCCGGACCCGACGTGGACCACCGGCCCGGGTCCTGAGGCGACCCCGCCCCCGGACCGGGCGTGGACCACTGGCCCGGGTCCTGA